>NZ_JAIVFR010000463.1 GCF_020829685.1 Nostoc sp. CHAB 5715
CTGTTGAGAATCAGGGATTATTTTTGGTGCAATTAACTATGAAGCAACTATCAATCAACTATATTGATAGATTCGCTTTAATAAAAATTAGAAAACGTAATACAAGGGACACAATGTAAGTTCCTAAGTGGTTAGAGTATGCGATCGCCCTCATTGGAGCGTTGGCTTTGCAAGGTGGGCCAATTTTTTGGGTAGGTGGACACCGCCAGCATCACGCCCATACAGAAGATATTAATTTAGACCCCTACTCTGCCCAAAGAGGCTTTTGGTGGAGCCATATACTGTGGATTTTCTACCCGCGTCCAGAATTTTTTGACTATGATACCTATAAAAAATATGCCCCTGACCTAGCAAGACAACCCTATTATTGCTGGTTAGATCGCTACTTCTTGCTATTGCAAATACCCTTCGGGCTGCTGCTTTATGCTTTAGGAGGATGGTCTTTCGTATTCTACGGAGTGTTTCTCAGATGTGTCTTGCTTTGGCACTCAACCTGGTTTGTGAACTCAGCATCACACCTGTGGGGTTATCGCACCTTTGATGCCAATGATGGCGCTCGTAATCTTTGGTGGGTATCCATCGTCACTTATGGAGAAGGATGGCACAATAACCATCATACTTATCCCCACATGGCAAAATCTGGGTTTTCTTGGTGGGAGATTGATGTTACTTGGTGGAGCATCCTAGTTTTACAGACTTTGGGTTTAGCCAAAAAAGTTGTTTCGCGTCCTCCTCAAGGTGCAACTCACGGCTAAATTGCAACTAAATTACCATGAATTTGTTATGCCGATTGCTTCTTGCAGTCGGCTTAATAAACTGTTACGCATTCTAATTGCATATTTAAATGATGATTAATACTTCTAGGTTTCGCCAGACGATTCTGCTAGCTATCATCACACTCAACCTCATTTCTACTTGGCTACACTACATAGATAATGCATTATTTTTGAGTAGATATCCTGGCCCCGCATGGTTCACTTCTGTTGGAGTAATTAGTACTGTGATTGTGATGACTCCAGTTGGATTATTGGGATATTGCTTTTACAACAAAAGCATGTTTTGGTCGGCGTACTTTTTATTAGTTTTATACTCAATCACTAGTATCTCCAGTCCAGTCCATTATCTCTTCCCGATGGTTGCTCCCATGTCTTTGAAAATGCATAGCCTAATTTGGCTGGATGGAGTTATGGGACTGTTACTGATAGGTTTTTTGCTGTGGTCTAGTTTTGTATTGAAAGAGTGGCGTAGTACACCAACTGTAAATTGACATAGCATCATATATAACTAAAATTGCTCCCCATTTTCTTAAGTCTAATTAAATAAAATCTGTTACTAGCTATTTCACGGTAAAATCTAACGGTTTAAATTACCGCAATACATCAAACGTGAAAACTGACAGCATTTTTTATCGCCTTTTTCAAGAATTTCCTGGCATCTTTTTTGAATTAATTGGTAATCCACCCCAAACGGCAGAGGGTTATAAATTCTCCTCAATTGAAATTAAGCAAACTGCATTCCGTATAGATGGCGTTTTTCTCCCAACACAAGGGGAAGAAAATCCGATTTACTTTGTTGAAGTCCAGTTTCAAACCGACACAGAAATTTATTCCCGCTTATTTTCAGAAATTTATTTATACTTACGTCAAAATAAACCTAAAAATTCTTGGCGAGGAGTAGTTATCTATCCCAATCGCAGTTTAGATACAGCAGATATCAGGAATTACAGTGAATTTTTCACAAGTGGGCGCATCAGTCGCATTTATCTTAATGAATTAGGTGAAACTGCATCATTGCCAGTTGGAATTGCTACGATGAAATTAGTGGTCGATGAAGAGGAGACAGCAATTACATCTGCTAGGCAGTTAATAGACAGAACCCAGCAAGAAATCAACATTGAACCACAACGGCGGCAGTTACTAGAATTAATAGAGACAATACTAGTTTACAAGTTTCCGACGATGAGTCGAGAGGAGATTGAAGGTATGTTTGGGTTAAGTGATTTGAAACAAACACGAGTTTATCAAGAAGGCAAGCAAGAAGGTAAACAGGAAGGCAAGCAAGAAGGAGCGCGTGAAGAAAAGTTTAGAATGATACCTTTGTTGTTGAGATTGGGATTGAGTTTTGAAGAAACAGCGAAAGAGTTAGGTTTGAGCCTAGAAGAGATTCAGCAAGAAATGCAAAAACAGCCTCCAAGTCAGGATACGTAACCTACAATTATCCGCGATCGCAGATACCTCTAAATATTCCTGCTATTTTCCATTCCCATTAATTTTTTATTTTTTGTATGATTTCGCTCTCTCCCATTCTGCAAGCTAGACTCTCCCAACCCCTCAAAATTGGCTCCTTCGAGGTAAAAAGTCGCGTTCTCCAGTCGCCTCTATCTGGGGTGACAGATATGGTGTTTCGCCGGATTGTGCGTCGCTATGCGCCAGATTCGATGATGTATACCGAAATGGTAAATGCTACAGGGTTGCATTATGTCAAGCAGTTACCCAAAATCATGGAGGTAGACCCAAATGAGCGCCCAATTAGCGTTCAACTATTTGATTGTCGTCCAGATTTCCTCGCAGAAGCAGCAATAAAAGCAGTTGCCGAAGGTGCTGATACTGTAGATATTAATATGGGTTGTCCGGTAAATAAAATTACCAAAAATGGTGGTGGTTCTTCGTTGTTGCGGCAACCAGAAGTAGCAGAGGCAATTGTGCGGGAAGTGGTAAAAGCTGTTGATGTACCTGTGACAGTAAAAACCCGTATTGGCTGGAATGATAACGAAATTACTATTCTCGACTTTGCCAAGCGGATGGAAGATGCCGGGGCAAAAATGATCACAGTCCACGGACGCACCCGCGCCCAAGGATACAATGGCAATGCCCGTTGGGAATGGATTGCGCGTGTAAAAGAAGTGCTTTCTATCCCAGTGATTGGGAATGGAGATATTTTTTCCGTTGAAGCGGCGGTGAAATGTTTAGAACAAACTGGTGCTGATGGTGTGATGTGTTCCCGTGGAACTTTGGGTTATCCATTTTTGGTGGGAGAAATTGATCACTTCCTAAAAACTGGAGAGATGTTAGCATCACCAACCCCGATTGGGCGCTTGGAATGTGCAAGAGATCATTTACAAGCCTTGTGGGAATATAAAGGCGATCGCGGTGTACGTCAAGCCCGTAAGCACATGACTTGGTATGCTAAAGGTTTCGTTGGTGCTGCCGAACTCCGAGGACAGCTAAGTTTAGTTGAAAAGGTAGATCAAGGTTTGGCAATGATTGACCAAGCAATTGAAAAATTGGCTAATGGTTATGAATTAGAGGAAGAAGCGCAAGGTAGTTTGGTAATGCTTTGAAAAATGAATATTACAAAAATTTCCTTTATTACTCTATACTTTGTATATTTAACAAGCCAAAGTGGAGGCTCACAATGTTAGTTTCCAAACACAACGATGTTGTATCCGTCCCTCAAATCCTCTCTTTAGAAGACTTCATGGCAAATCCTCCAGACGGAATGGAGTGGGTAGACGAGCAACTAGTAGAAAAAACAGGGATGACATTAAAACATAGTGAAATTGAATCAAGTCTTGGTTTTTACTGGAGAAGTTACATCAACTCCAATCAAGTAGGTGGGAAAGTTTACACTGAAGTACCTTGTCGCACATATAAACAGGGGCGTCGTCCTGATGTGGCTTATCTGACGCCGGATTTGGTAAGTGAGTTTGGTGATGTTCCCACTTTGCCCCAGAGTTTCCCACTAATTGCTGAAATAGTTTCACCCACCGATTTAGCTGAAGACTTATTTATAAAAGCCCAGGAGTATTTGCAGTCTGGTTGCGAGGAAATTTGGCTAGTATTTCCTGAAAGTCGGTTAGTTTTTGTAATGACTGATAATCAGGTTTTGGGCTTTAAAGCTGGTGATGTGGTTAGTACTCAAAAAGTATTGTTAGGTTTTAATGTGGCTGTAGATGAATTGTTAAGTTGAAAGAGACTTGTTTTAAATCCTATGAATCAACCACTACTTCGCTTTGTTGCTAGCAAAAATTATAAAAATCTGTCTTTAGATAAAGTAGTTGAGCTAAAAAAACTCAATATATTTATAGGTTCAAACGGTTCAGGCAAAAGCAACTTTATCAGTTGTTTAAAATTTTTAAAAGATAGCTTAACTACTATTCCTGATGAAAGTCGGGGTGTTAGTAGTTTTGAAAATGCAGTTACTCAAATTGGTGCTAATCGAATTTTAGATGGCAGTATAGCAAGCCCTGCTGTAGTAACACTTGCTTATTGTTTTTCACAATTTTCCCAAACTGGTACTCCCGGAAGAAACAGTGGAATTCTTGATTTGAAGATTTATGTTGACAAAAACCAACCAAGAGTTAATATTTCCGAAGAATGTTTATATAGCGGAGAAGATTTACATGAATCAGCTTCATCAAAACCTTTCTATTATTATAAGTTTCATGACAGGGAAGCGGGCAAAGGCGCTGTATCAGTTTATGATAGTCCCGGACAAAATTCCAGCACTCATTTTGAACCTTTAGACAATATAGATACCAATTCTTTGGGGCTTTCTGCTATTCCTCGGCTGCTTGAATATAGCCAATATCCTCCCGAAAGCACACCTGTTTTCAGAATTAGAAGAGACCTTGTTGAATTTATTTCCAAATGGCAATTTTACAATGCCAACAATATGGATTTAAATCAAATTAGAACGGCAGAACCTAAAATAGGAGGAAGTGATATTTATTTATCTTCATCTGGAGATAATTTACCACTAGTTTTAGATAATTTGACTCAGCAAGATATCGACTTCGAGGACAGCATCAACAAGGCAATGAAGTCGATTTTACCAAAAACTCGTCGTCTAAGACCTATACGTTCTGGTCGCTTGTCTCTGACTGTAGAATGGTATTTTCATGATATTAAGGAAGCTTTTTATCTAAATGAAATGTCAGATGGAACTGTCAGAATGCTTTGTTGGGCTACTATATTACATTCTCCAGTTCTCCCTTCATTGCTAGTCATTGATGAGCCAGAATTAGGATTGCACATATCGTGGATGCCAATTTTAGCAGAGTGGATTAAAAAAGCTGCCGCGAAAACCCAATTAATTATCACCACACATAGTCCCGATCTTTTAGATCATTTCACGGATTGTTTAGAAAATGTTTTTTGTTTTGCTTCAGAAGATAAAACACATTTCTCTATCAAAACACTCTCCAAAGAAATGCTAAATCAAAAATTAAAAGAAGGATGGCAATTAGGTGATTTATATGGTGTTGGCGACCCCAGTATTGGAGGATGGCCGTGGTAGTATGGGTTTTTGCTGGTGGTGGGGAAGCTGAAGTTAGAGGATTAATCCCTTTTTTAGAACAAAATTTTTCTAATTGTAAATTTGAACGAAAAACACCAGCTCGTCAAAAACCTGGCCCTAAGCCTGGTAAGGGAAATAGTTATGGCAGAACAAGTCAAAGCCTAATTGAGCAAATCATTAAAGAACTACCTATTGCCTTAAGATATGAACCAAATAAATGTAATCTAATTTTAGTGTTTGACGATTTAGATTGCCGCACGCCAGAGCTTCAAGAAAATAAAATTTTAGATGCGATATCAACTATACCAGAATGTGCTGATATTAATAAACTTGTTGTGTTTGCTGCTCCTGAACTGGAAGCTTGGATTATTGCAGATTGGAGTAACTCAATAGCTAGACATCCAGATTTTCGAGGTAGACACGAGCGGAT
>NZ_JAIVFR010000464.1 GCF_020829685.1 Nostoc sp. CHAB 5715
GACGCTATTGCTAATAATAATCTACCCTTATAAATCGTTGCTATCTGCTATGACCGCGAGTGTACATATTAGGCGGTAATGAACCTGAACCATCATTTGAAGAGAACCCAGCTTTAGCGGCAGAATGTCCCGTTTGTTGCATGGCAGCACTGGGCGCAGCATAAGACGGCTTTCTAGTATTTTCTTCCCGTGGTTTATTACCATGATGCTTGTTGTAAGCATGAGCTACCACTGTATTAGCATAATTCCGCCTTTCTGCTGTAGTAGAACGTTTGGCGGCTTCTGGAGAACTATTTTTAATAGCATTTGATAATTTTCTAGTGTCGTGGGCATTATTTTTTGACATGATTTGATGCGCCACATCCTTATATAATTGTTGTCCATTATTTTTGTATTTTGGCTTATTTAAATGTTCTCCAGCATAAGCTTTATACATATTGTTGTAATCTTTTTGACTTAGGGGAACTTTGTTGTTTCCCTTAGCATCCGAAAGATGCTCTCGTTTTACAGAGTTTAAAGCCTGATTTTTCTTATCGTTATAGCGTTGTGTCCTTTCAGCATGATTTTGTTGTTGCCGCTGCTTTAAGGCATCTCGTTTTTGATTAGCTTCTTGAGCAGTGCGGCTTCCTGTTTCTGCAACTGTTTTAGCAGTGCGTTGATATTGTTGTTGCGGTGAAGGGCGCATGGAAGCAACGGCTTCCCTAGTCGTTTGCTGTTGTCGCTGTTGGGGTGTTGGTTGCCCTGCCAAGGCTGCCGCTCGTCCTGTAGCTGCATAAGTAGGATTAACCTTATTAGATGCAGACGAAGGGGACGCTGAAGGAGTGGGACTAGAAGGAGCAGGAGAAGAACCACCAGAGGAGGCACCAGAAGAACCAGAAGATTCAGCCATCATCGTACAGAATAACCGGATACCTTTATGGTACAGGCTAAACCGTGCAACTACGCCCTTGTAACGATAGGTAAAGTCAGCCACACCACAGACAGGACCGACGCGCCCTTAGAATCTAAGGCTGATATCTACGGCAGAAATGGTAATAAGCGGCAGATACCGCTAGAGAATCAAGGTAAAAGGGGTAGCGTTCATGTCTGGAACTCTCGTACCTGGATAAACTCTAGGGTATCTGCATTACTTTCTAAGAATCCTGTAGAGGTTCAACCTGCTCTTTAACTATGTAATCGTAAAGGCAGACGTGAAAGCCTGTACCTCTGCTATCAAGGAACAAACGATAACCAGAGACATAAGGGGATTCATGAGAATAGGTTAAAACTTCCGGTTCTCGTTTCTGTTCGAGGGAACAGAAATATTTTCCCGGTACAACAGGAGAATAAAGATACTTTTCTCATGAAATTAAATTGCTTGGGTTCATTATAAGCCTCAAATCAACTCCTCAAAAAGAGACAACTGTTTGCTTGAAATCTCCTGCTCATGCTCTCTAAAAAGGGAATCATGAGCAAGAATTAAACTAATCAACATCTCATCCCACCATCGCGGAACAGGGGGGACAGGTTGATACGTTTGGACTTCTTCAACGTAAGAATTAAGGTAATCGGTAGCCTTCAAAAACTCGGTGTAAGTATCGAAAGCTAAAACTCTTAATTCCTGTTTAAGAACTTTCTTTGTTGAGGATTTCGCTGTCTTCCAATAGATACTCCATTGCCTTTCGTGGTATCGCTTGGCGTATGCAACGGCTAATCCTAAATGCTGTTTTGCAGAGATAATAAAAGGATGGTTGCCCTCAATCTTTTCTAAAGCAACCTTCATTGAACAATAGGCACAATACATAATCATTCATGCTATTGTTCTACCTAAAACTTGGGTTAGAGTAGAGGCTATGGTTTCTCGATACTCAAAAACCTTGCCCTTTATCAACGCAATTAAAAAATCTTTCCCGATGCCTTTACCGCTTAGTTTTATATCGGGACTGATAACCTTTAAATCTTTAAGTTTTGAAGCAACTTTTCTGGCTTCATTCAAACTCAAATTTTCGATAATTTCATCAACCGACCCCAGGTAACGTTTACCAAAATCCGCTAGAGATTTCGTAGGACTGAATAAATCAGCGGAATTTAAAATGCTTTCCTGAATTTTTTTATCAGTTGCAGCTTCTTCTAAAACTTTTCTCTTGCTGAGAGTTGATGATTCAGGAGTGACTAGCCAGCATAATAGAGAAAAGAAAATGATAAACAATTCCACAGCAAAGCCGGAACCAATTTCGATATTTAACATGGCTCTAAACCTTTGTACTTCAAATGGTATGCAGTGCCGAACTCTGGATAATTCACAGAGAGTTTTCTTGTAGGTAACGGCACAATATTTGATGTAACTTTGCGCTAATTAATAAATAAAAGACAGAAAATAATAATAGGCTGTTTTTGGGACAGTTGGTAACAGCAACCAGGATTGAAATTTACCTTTTCTTGAACTATAAAAAGCTATACTATCGAGGAAAGGGGACAGCAGATGTCTCACCATCTACCGCCCCCAGGCTTCTTAACGCTTAATCCGCTTGCGGCGGTATTCCCACCGGATACGGATTACAAACGGAAGAAGTGCGATGAATATATCAATCATATTCACTTCCTCATACGGGGCGGGGGATGCTCATCATCCCCCTACCAACCCCGCAAGCAAGGCATATCAAAAATCATTCATCTTTCAAAGAATTGCTATCAAGGGCTGACGGTAATAATGCGCCTAATTCTGATAGCAACTTAAGGGCTTTATCATACGTCCGGGGATAGTGCCCTGTCTTACTCTCCCGTGCTGCCGCTGCTGCCTGTTGTTGCCAACTCTCTACCAACACTGTAAGCTGATTGACAATTTCCCTTCCCCTGACCGCCGCCGCTACATCATCGGGCGACCAGCTGGCAGGAACCCGTTCTAACTTTGTGGCTTCTCCATACTTTTTCTTCCGACCTGCCCCAGGTCTAGCCCCCCCGCGGCCCATAAGCACCACCTAGATTGAATTTCTGAAAAAGTTAACGAATTCAATTGTAGCGTAGGGGCGATCGCCAGCATGAAGCCTTAGAAAATGTTAACAAAATCAAAAAGTAAGACACCAGCTTGCTTTTCAGCACTTTTTGCGTAATCCCTTTGGCAGGAATGATTACTCGTTGTTGACCGAGTGCCGAAGGGCGTTTGACCCCGGTAACTATTACGATTTGTAAAAAAGAGAGCCATAAAAAAAACTAATCATTGAGGCTTAGGGACGGTCACTTTAAAAACCGTTTTGCGCCTGTCTATTCTGCGTTTCCATTGTGTTAAGCAAAATTGCCGCATTAACAGAATCGCCGCAGAAACGCCAAAACCCTCCCCGCATCCGGTCAGGCTTTCAGCCGCCTTTTAGCCGTAGCCCGATGTCTGAAATAAGGTTGTCACGTTGGTAACAGCTGGGTAATAACAGCAAATATAGTGAGATATCAGGTATAAAAGATATCCCTATAACGATAAGGGATAGACAGGGTATAGATAGTGTTTCTGTACCGTCACAGGACGTAACCCTTACGCCACCTCTACACCCCTTAACAGGGTTACTCTTCTTTTTTCTCCCGCTGCTTCAATTGTTCTATCAGCAATTTGACGACCATTTGTGAAAAGGGCCTGTTATCTTCCTTTGCCAATTCGCTAATCTTGTCAAATATTTCCGGTGGAAACGTGATTGTTCTCCGTACCCCTTTGTATTCCCCGCTTGGCATACACTCCCTTTTCCGCTGATAGTCTATTGCATTCTATCCTGTACCTATCAGCTTTCCGAATGTTCTCAAGGATTCTGGGATAACAGTCTTTCATCTATTGTGTTCTACTATAGTCTATTGAGTTATAATAAGTTCGCACCACAGGCGTTAGCCTTTTGTCACCCTGAACCCGATGAAAACTAAATCGCAATTAGCCCGTGATTTAGGCATTTCTAGGAAAACCTTGTACGAATATCACCATTTAGCGTGTACGTATATTCAAGATTACCTAGATGCTTTCCCCAAAATCCCCAGAACCAATGCCCTGCCGGAAACCATCAAGGATTTTCCGCTTACAGCCTATCAATGCTGGGTTATCAACCAGCTTCTAGCCACTATCCGCGCCAAAGTCACCCGTAAACACCTAGAGAAGCTTTTTGACGCGAATCAATATTTAGACCGCTTCTCCCAGGCTGCCTATCAAGAATTTCAACAGGAGAGTGCAACCGATGATGACCTTGAAGGACTTCGCCAAGTCGCGTGATTTAACCTTGCCGAAATTAAAGAATCTGTGCCAGGAGTTGCTAGGCACTGTCCCGGAAGAATTGACCGAACTAGACATAGAAAAACTGGATACGGGATTGGCTACTGCTTCGCAATCCCTCCTGCCGGCCGGCGAACAAGACACCAGTTTAACCAAGCATTCACCGTTAACGGAAACACCGGACACCGTAGAGCGGGTGACAGAAATTGTCGGGGTTAAGACCCTGCAAAAGAATCTGTTGCTGTATTTGCAATTGGTTAAAACTGCCTTGCAGGGGAAGAAATTTGAGCAGGACAGTTTAGCCTTTCAAATGGAACAGGCATTTTACGGCGACTTAGCCAGCTATCAGAAACTAACCTTTCAAGATTCTCTAGGACGTATGAATAAAGCGTCTAGCATGACCCATTGGGACGCTATCAGGAGCCTTACGCCTAACCCCGATGATGCAGAAGATTGCAGCTTGCAGGCAGAGATTATTGCATTGATGGACACGCTAGGGCTGTAGCTGGCTACTGGTGAGGGGTTCAATTCCCCTCGGCTCTATGGGGATGGCCCCCGTACTACCACACAACCATAAAAACCTATGGATATTCGGAAATCTAACCCATCAAAGGACAAAACCCAGGCCGACAAGCAGGCCACCAAGGCTAAATTCAAAGGCAGCACCGTGCAACAAGCCTCGGCCGCCGTCATGCTACCACCCACGGTAGCCGCTAAACTATCCCATCTTTCAACGGCTTACGGGTTGCCCCTTGACCTGGGAAAGGTAGCCCTCAACGATGTTACCCCTGAAACCATCAACGCTACCCGTAAGATTGTCGAAATGCTGGATCAAAACAGCAAACTTTTACCGGAGTTAATGAAACTCGCCGCTAAACTGTTCAAAGCCGAAATCAAACTAGCGGAGTTTCATAAAAACCTGACCAAAGCCGCTTTGAAGCATCAGGAAAAGATTGACAAGGAAACCGCTGAAATTTTTCTGGCAATGGCTGGCTATAAGGCGAAAGCATCAAAGTTAGAACACCGCACCAACACTAGAAACCAGTTAATAGACAAGCGATCGCAAGCTTACGAGCAGTATTATCAAACCTCGGTGTTTGGCAATGAAGCGCGGGTTATTGATGCAGAATTTCAGGTTTTGGCTTCCAACAATAAAATTCTGAGCGAATCAAAAACCAAGCGGGTTGCTTTCAATAAGGAGCGTCGCCAGCAGCTACAATCTTACGTCGATAAGGCTTTTGCTCACTAATTATCCATCGCTGAATCCAGGCTTCTTAGCTTGGATTCCTTTCCTCTTGAACAGTTTACGCCATCCGAAACACCGTGTTGAGACATCTTAAGAACGCGACCGAATTAATGTTGTATGCAGGGCTTTCGTGCAGTGCTGCTTTTCTCCGCGGCTCTTCGTGATCCTGGCACACGGCATATCCGCAGGCCCTTTGAGATCTTTGAGCCCTTTGAGTTCGTTTTGAATCTTCTCCGCTCTTCTCCGCCTCTCTGCGATC
>NZ_JAIVFR010000465.1 GCF_020829685.1 Nostoc sp. CHAB 5715
GGTGGAATGACTGTGGAAATCATAACTAATTACCCGGACATGATATAGGACTAATATTTGATTTCTGAAAAAGCTCGGTACAACTCGAAAAGCCTAATTCCTTATTCCCTACTCCCTACTCCCCACTTCCCGCAATAATTGATGAATAAAATCTTTCTCAAACTTCAACCCTGCTAAAATCTCCGTTAATGATTACGCTGCACTTTCTGAGATGTCACATTATCTGAAAAATACGTTGCTGAAGATTGAGAGTTTTTTCCAACCAAAATAGGCTCTCCCTTTACTCCTCCACGGGTAAGAGTACAAATTTTATAAAGGTTTTCGCACTCAAAAATTGCCATAACTAGCTCTTTCCCCGTTTCATAAGAGGATGGTAAGGGTTTACCTACCTCGCATTCCATATCAATTTCGTTATCACGCCACTGTAACTTCCAAATACGCTTTTCGGTTATTGGTGCTTTGACAGACTGAGCAAAAGCACTATACACCTGCTCTGCTTTGATATCATCCTTGGCTGCTGGCACAAAAAACTTCATAGGCTTTGGTTACAAGTAACGTAAATTTCACTAGCACCAGCGTAACGCAGTTACCAAGGTAATCGGCTGCCATCCCACGAGAAAAACTGTCCACTATCGCCTTCTTGAAGCTGTTCGATAACAGTCAGTAATTGGGTAACGGTGCGTTCCACTGAGAATAATTTTTCCGCAGGTACATTTCCCTGGAAAGGACGGGAAAGGCGCGTATCAGTTGTACCAGGATGCAATGTCACTATTAATGTTTTAGGACAACTTCTTTTATACTCAATTGCCGCAGTTCGCATCAACATATTGAGTGCTGCTTTAGAAGCGCGATAGCCATACCATCCACCAAGTTGGTTATCGCCAATACTACCCAATTTAGCAGAAATAGTGGCAAACACGCTGCGTTCTCCATGACGAAACAAAGGCAATAGATGTTTAGCCAGTAAGACAGCACCAATACTATTTATCTGAAAGTAGCGCAGCAAATTTTCTGAATTGATCTGTCTTAAGCTTTTTTCAGGTTGCAAAGTATCTTCATGCAACAGTCCTACACAGTTGACTACCAAATGCAGTTTGCCAACTTGGCTACGTATTTTTTGAACAGTTTCAACAATCTGCAATTCCTCAGTAATATCCATCTCCAGACAAATTAATCGCTCAGAATGTTCGCCTGCAAGAGCTATTAAATCGGAGGCTGATTCCGGTTGACGATAAGTTACATAAACTTTGGCTATTCTGTCATCTTGTAGCAATTTTTTTACAAAACCCAAACCAATACCTTGGCTAGCTCCCACAATCAATGCGTTAACAGGATTAATTTCATCGATAAAAGACATATTAATTTAGGTCACTTGTGGAGGTATTTCATATTCGTAGCGAGAGACAAAATAAGCGCCAACTTGTCTGTCGCTGTGATGACGGAAACCAAAGTCTTCATATACTGCTCTCAAGCGCGGACGCGAAGCATCGCAATCTAAACGTAAATAACGTTTATCAAATGTTTGTGCGTGTTCAACAGCCCAAGTAAGCAGTGCCGAAGAGACTTTACCGCCAGAGTATTGTCGCCGAATAGCAAGACGATGTAAAAATGCTGACTCCTCCTGAGAAATGTCGGGCCAGAAAAGTAAATCTTCAAGCTGAAACTTGATTGTACCAGCTGGTTCACCTGCCCATTCAGCAATAAAAAACAAGCCGTTAGCAACATCTTGCGAGATACTTTCTGGCGAAACCTCGCTATCACGCCACAGAGGCATACCACGCTCCTGAAGCCACAAAGCTGCTTCTAACAACACATTCGAGACTATCACCGTATCTTGTATAGTTGCTTGGCGAATTGAGATGTACATCTTAGTTATCAATTGCAGATTTTGAACAATAGTAAAACTTCACAAAGATTAGTATAAATGTTGGGTTGCATTTCGCTTTTGGCAATCTACCCTTTATTTACCAATACAAAATTTGCTAAAAATCTTATCTAAAACTGATTCTGTAACCTCTTCTCCGGTAATTTCTCCTAGTGCTTGGATTGCACCTCGTAAGTCAATTGTCCAGAAATCAAGAGGTAGTTGCTGGGCAATTGTTGCTTGTACTTGTTCCAAAGAAATTTGAGCTTGAGTTAAGGCTGCTGCTTGCCTTTGGTTAATGGCTAAATCCATATCAGCAGCTTGGACTTTTCCCGATTTAACTATCTCTAAAATTGCTGTTTCTAAAGCATCAATGCCTTGATTTTGGGCTGCTGCTGTGACAATTTTAGATTTTAGATGAACGATTTGGGATTGAAGATTTTTGCTTTCGCCTTCTTCTACTAAATCGATTTTGTTAATAACTAGAATTAATGGACGGTGTTGTACCTGTTCGTAAATTTCTCGATCGCCTTCCGTCCAACCGGCTGAAGCATCAATGGTAAGCAAGACTAAATCAGCAGCATTGGCAGCTCGACGCGATCGCTCAACGCCAATTTTTTCCACTTGGTCTGTTGTTTCCCGAATCCCCGCAGTATCTAGCACTTGTACAGGAATTCCCCCAACAACTAACTGCGATTCCACCACATCGCGGGTTGTACCGGGTAAGTCAGTCACAATGGCGCGATCGCTCTGGCTCCAAGCGTTCAATAAGCTCGACTTACCCACATTCGGACGCCCCACAATTGCCACTTTTAAACCTGTGCGTAGCAACTCACCTTTGTCTTTGGTTGCCAATAACTTAGTTATTTCTGCGGCAATTTTCTCGATTTCTGATATTATGACTTTATCATCCAACGGGGGAAGGTCTTCCTCAAAATCGATTCGAGCTTCGATTTCTGCCAAGATATCTAAACAGTTAGCGCGTAACTGACGGATCGGATGAGCTAATTTCCCCTGCAAACCAGCTAAGGCAGTTTGAGCAGCTTGAGGCGATCGCGCTCCTACTAAATCAGCAATACCTTCGGCTTGAGTTAAATCCAATCGTCCATTCAAAAAGGCGCGGAGAGTAAATTCTCCAGGTTGGGCTAGTCTAGCGCCGTTTTCCAAACACAATTGTAATACCTGCTGCACTGCCATAATTCCCCCGTGGCAATGGAATTCCACCACATCTTCACGGGTGTAAGAACGGGGTGCTTTCATAATCAGCAACAGCGTTTCATCTACCAGTTGTTGCGTCTGGGGATGGCGAATGTAACCGTAGAGAATCCGGTGACTTTCCCAAACTTGTCGCCCTGGTGCGTGAAAGAGAGTTTGGGCTAGAGCTATTGCTTGGGAACCGGACACCCGGACAATACCAACACTACCCTGTTGGGGGACAACAGCAGTGGCGATCGCAGCGATAGTTCCAGTAGTAGCAAAAACTTCTGACATGAGCGCCCCTTTATAAGAGTGAGGAGAGACGCGATTAATCGCATCTGTACTTAGGAGTAAAAATAATAACTCATAACTGATAACTTTCTAAATGGTAAGTATTTAGACTAATGGGATGGCAACTGGCAAGGTAAAATTTACCTGGAGGGTAATGCCTGATAGTAAAGAGTTAGGAGTGAAAATTATAACTCCTGTACAGACGCGATTAATCGCGTCTGTACAGGAGTTATAATTTTCATTTTGCCCCTAAGATACTTGCAAGTAAAGCTTTTTGAGCGTGCAAGCGATTTTCTGCCTGTTCCCAAACTCGTGATTGAGAACCTTCAATAACAGCTTCGGTAATTTCTTCACCACGATGGGCTGGTAAGCAGTGTAAAACAATTGCTTCTGGATCAGCAAGGCTCAACAGCTGATCCGAAATTTGGTAAGGCTGGAAAATTGGCATCCGGTTGTCCGCTTCTGCTTCTTGCCCCATACTCGCCCAAACATCAGTATAAAGTACAGCAGTTCCCTTAGCTGCTAATTGTGGATCGTGAGTGACGAGAACTTCCGTTTTGTTATTAGCGATCGCTCTTGCTTGTTCTACAATCCTAGAATCTGGCTCATATCCGCTAGGAGTAGCAATTCTAACATTCATCCCCACCAAAGCACAGCCCAACATCAGAGAATTAGCCATATTATTCCCATCACCCACGTAGGTCAAAGTTAACCCAGCAAGGCTGTTAAAGCTTTCTTGAATCGTCAATAAATCAGCTAATACCTGACAAGGATGTTCTGCATCGGTAAGCGCATTAATTACCGGAATCTTGGCATAGTGAGCAAAAGTTTCTAAATCTTGCTGTGCAAAAGTGCGAATTGCCAAAATATCCAGATATCGATCTAACACCCGCGCCGTATCCTGTAAAGGTTCCCCACGACTAACTTGAGTGACATTAGGGTTGAGATCGATTACCTGTCCACCCAATTGGTACATCGCCACAGTAAAACTTACCCGTGTGCGAGTTGAAGCTTTGGAGAACAATAACCCCAAAACTTTATTACACTGCAACTTCAACTGTTGTGATTTAAGTTGAGTTGCCAATTGCAGGAGTTCTTGAAGTTCAGTAGGACTGATGTCCGCTAGACTTAATAAATCTCGTCCGAGCAATGCTGCCATGCTTGTGATCTGTAAAAAATAATTATCATGGTATAATAAGACTAGTGGAAGGGTAATCAACCACTTAAAAAACCTGATTCCTACCTAACACGTAGACGCTGAACCTTCTCCCAAAGGAAGAGGCTACGCCAAGACAATTAAAGATATAGGGTTCTATTCCATAGTTTTAGTTCCTTTCCAGGAATAGGTAAAATCTTCATGGGAGCTAGACAAACAGCATTTAAATCAAACAAATTTTGGAGCAATCCAACTACGGTAGGGCATACCGGAAGTTAAAGCTTCTCTACCAGACGCTGCGCGAAGGGAGAGAACCACCTCTGGCTTAGATACCGCAAGGGGTCTAGGTTAAGTGGACTCGTTAAACCAAGAATCCCTTCGGCTAAAGCCGAAGAAAGTGTCAAATATTTCTGTTCCTTTATTCAGCTGTGTCAAGAAAATACAGTTTTAAAACTTTACCAAATATTTTTGCATGTAGCCCAGGATTTGAGTTAGCTTTTGCCATGCATACTAATTTATTGAAAGCGACGGGAAACTCCATCCCCTTGTGGGTGGACAGGGATAGTCGCCCCGTCGCTTGGGGCGACAGGCGCCGGGCATTGGTAGTTTCTTCCCCATGACGGCAGTTGCTCCACTTGGGGAGACCCCAAGACCGCACTGCCTCCCCCATGCCCGATTCCCCATGCCCAAAAACTCCATCCCGCAAGTGGCGTGGAGTTTTTTATCAACTTTATCAGTGATTCTGATCGCTGATTTTTTCTGTTTCATCACAATTCCAACGCCAACTAAATCATCTAGGCGTACAAAAGCAGCGATATTGCCAAAATATCCGGTCTTCTAGGCTAATTTCTGAGTAGGGAGATATTTTTTAGTAATTATAGCTAGACAAGTAAATTGATTATGGTATAATACAAAATTGTGGTTGCTACTTGAAACCAATTGCTAAAGTTGCCAGCATAGCACAGTGGTAGTGCATCCGACTTGTAATCGGAAGGTCGCGAGTTCAAATCCCGCTGCTGGCTTTAACAAAAAATCCCCCAAATGCGGGGGTTTTTGACTATACATTATACGAGATACGAGTTGATGTTTTAGCCTCTAACTAAACCGTACACTTAACATATTCATGAATTCGCAAGTTGTCGGTAGCGTTTCTGAACTTCCTGAATCGAAAACAAAGTTTCAAACTTCAACCCAGCCGACTCAGAAATTAGCCTAG
>NZ_JAIVFR010000466.1 GCF_020829685.1 Nostoc sp. CHAB 5715
GGTGCTTCCAGAATTGTTAAAAAACCTCTACTCGCTTGAGTGCGATCGCGCACTTTCAAAACTTGATTTTTATCCTCTAATTGTAACAAACCCAAACCACTACTTATATGAATTAAACCCAACTCCACCTGAGTCAAAATCTCCACGGCAGCAGTAGGTAACACTCCTATTTTGCAAGTAATTACAGATTCTGTGGCAGTAGTATGTATACGTTCTTGCAATCTCTGCCATAGATTAGCCTCATCACCATCGGCAAAAATTGCCCCATCTAAACCTAACTTTTGTCCTACTTCCAAAATTCGGTTTGACTGTTCCTTAACACTCTCACTAATACTTTGAAAGCGGGCAATTAATCCCAGTCCTTGACCCAAACCTAAACTGGACACGAGTTTAGTTGATAGCAAATCAGCCTGAACTGGTGTTAACGCCGAACCTCGAAGGATATCAGCCGCTTGAGATACAGCCTCTGCACTGCCAGTTAGTACCACCGTCCCCGATGCCTCTGATAGCGGATACACGCGGAAAGTTAGTTGACTAATAAAGCCTAATGTGCCATAAGACCCAGTAAGCAACTTCATCAAGTCATATCCGGCAACATTTTTAACTACTCTTCCCCCAGCTTTAGCGACTTGTCCATCAGCACGCACAAAGGTAATACCTAGTAGCTGGTCGCGCACACTACCATAACGTTGCCGCAGAGAACCTGTATCACCTGTGGCAACAATACCGCCAATGGTTGCTGACTCTGGTGCTGTGGGGTCAAGGGCGAGAAATTGCCGCGATTTTGCCAAAAGTGCTTGCAAATCAGAGAATTTCATCCCAGTTTCTACTGTAACAGTCAAATCTCCAACAGCGTGTTCAATGAGTTGGTTAATGCGTTCTGTACTAACTACAATATCAACGCCTTTAGCTAAACCGCCCCAGCTAAGTTTACTGCCACTACCACAGGGGAGGACGCGCCAGTTATTTGTGTGAGCTGTGGCAATAACTGCGGCTAGCTGTTCTTGGGTGCGAGGATAGACAATACAACTGGGAACCTTTCCAAAAGCTATAGCCTGTTGAATACGTTTTTGCTGACCGAGTTTAATATTTTCCCAAAGGCAAATAGCATTTTCTTCGCCGACGATAGATGCAAAATCAGAAGCGCAGACGGCTTGCGGCCTGTCGTTATACATTGCTTTCATTGAGTTTATTTTTTTACGCCCTACATCTAAAATACTTGCTAACTTGACCAAAAAAGCGCATTGTCATTAATATAGGGAGCGATGCCTACGGTGGTCACTGAGTTTACGGTGAGCATCTCGGCTCCCCTCGATGGAACCGCAGTCGAACTGCGTAGCCGTTCGCGCAGCGTCCCGTAGAGAAGTGCGGACTGCGCCAACGCTAGCTTGTAATCAGCGCTCACTGCTAGCCAAATAAAATAAGGTTGTTTTTCAAGCGATCGCTATTGGTTGATAATATAATTTTGCAGCAGTCTGTAAGTTTAACGTTTTTAATGAATGGTTCAACAATATTAATAAATGATTGAACAGTATTAACAACAGCTTATCCATCTATAAAAAAACTTAAGTTTAATTAACAACAGCTTCTTTATTTCTTATAAATGATTCAACGGTATTCACAACAGCTTCTCTATCTATAACAAAAACTTAAGTTGGATTAACAACAGCTTCTTTATTTCTGATAAATTTAGGACTTACGCACCAGTAACGGAAAAACAAACCGCGAAGGCACGAAGGAATAAGAGTTGGAGAGAGTTTTTGCGTAAGTCCTGAAATTTTCAAGTTTGAATAATCATTTATTATGAAAATGGCGCTTTGGTTGGGCAAGGTATTAGCCTTACCCAACCTATAATTTTGGGAAACTTTACAACCACGGATGACGCGGTGGGTTGACATTGTTCAAAAAGTAATTACCAACAGCGTAATATTTCCAACGCACAGGATCGTGTAGGGTGTGCGCTCTAGCATTGCGCCAGTGGCGATCGTAATTAAACTCCTGCAAGGTGGACTTTGTACCTGCTAGTTCAAACAACTTGTTAGTTGCCAGCAAGGATGCTTCGGTAGCTAAAGCTTTGGCTTCCCAATTTTGCACAAAGGTGTAAGTCAAAAGCGAATGAAGCGGTAGCGTAATGAAGCAATCGCAAGATATGGGATTGCTTCACTCCACTACGTTGCGCTCGCAATGACAATTCATAACGTGGGTTTGATATAGGATTCCTATTTGATTTTTGAATAAACACCGTACACCTCGAAAAGCCTGATTCCCTACTCCCTACTCCCTATTCCCTACTCCCCGCCTACGCAAATAATTTCAAAAATCAAAGCGGATTACTATATAACTTACACATTTGGGATGCTCCCAATTACAACGGTGTTAGTTGAATAGACTAGAAAGGCTTGGAGAGAGGTCTGGGTTTGGTCTACTTTCTTTGAATATTGCTAGAAAATTGTAATTTCTTAGACTAAATTTATGTTGCTTTGATTAACTTTTCAAAAAAGGTAGCAGATGGATATAAATTACCCCTCTGCTACAAGTAAACGGAGGTATAAACTTGATTATTTAATTGGCATGAACCAATTCTTGAGGTGCTGCGGCATCATATTCTACAGCTTTCACAAATTCCTTGAGAACGTCTTTGAGTCTTTGCTCAATTTCCGCATCTAACAGGACGCTGTTATCAGCTTGTCGTTCAATTTGTTTGTCTACCGCATAAACAGTAGCTAGGATATGCCGCGCTCCTAATTCAGATAACACAGGTTTCAGTGCATATTCAATTGCCAATAAATGCGCGATCGTCCCACCAAGAGCAATTGGTAACACGGGTTTACCTGTCAATGATTTTTGTGGCAGCAAATCTAGAAATGTTTTTAGCACTCCTGTGTAAGCAGCTTTGTAGATTGGGGTGGCAATAATTACACCATCTGCCTTTGCTAATAAAGCTTTTGGCTGTTCTAAAGCAGGACTATCGTAACGTCCAAAAACTAAATCTTCAGCAGGCAAATCTCGAACTGAAATAATGTCTACATGCAAGCCTTCTTGTTGTAAAAGCTTGGCAGTGTATTCGACAAAACCGTAAGTTCTAGATGGATGGGTTGGACTACCAGCGATCGCTAGAATATGAGTCATTCAATTAAACTCCCAATTTCTAAAATGGGTTCAGTATGTTTTGCAGTTTTGGCCTTCATAGCTGATGCTGTGTTGACCTGATCACTCAGACGTTTGTGGGGACGGCGCAAACTCATACTCTCCACTTCCCAGATGTAGCCATGAATAACTACATCCTGGGGAATTAAAGCAGAATTACGCAGCAATTCCACCTGCTGTGTGCAGATTTCATCCACATCAGTAAACGTTTTGATCCATTTGGAAAAAACGCCTTTTGGTAGCTTCAACTCTGGCAAAGCAGGATCGACATTAACTTGATCCACGTCAATACCTTGATTTCGTAATACCTCACTGAGAAAGTCTCCTGATGCTGTCATCATGCCACACTCGGTATGATTAATAACGATGATTTCTTTGGTGCCAAAAAACTGTGTAGTTAACATTGCTGACCGAATAGCATCATCCGTCACTAAGCCCCCGGCATTACGAAAAATATGAGCATCTCCTTCACTAATTCCTAATGCTTTTTCTACAGGTAAACGTTCGTCCATACAAGCCAGCACCCACAAGCGTTTATTGTTAGGTATCCCCAACTGACGACGCAATGCCCACGCTTCTTTTTCTGAGATGTTTTGGTCAATTTGTTGGTGCAACATGGCTGTTAATCTTCTAGTTCTTAATTACTAGGATATGGACGTTGCTCTTTCCTGATGCTGCTGCTTAGGGAAATCTTCATTTGCCACAATCTCACCAAATGGACTTAAGACGTGTTGCTTCTCCACCACTGGCAGATTCTCTAAGGGCAAATGGGGAAATAGAAGTTCTGCAACTCGATAAGCTTCCTCTAGGTGGGGATAGCCAGAGAGAATAAAGGACTCAATACCCAAAGAAGCATATTCCAACATCCTGGCAGCTACGGTTTGGGGATCGCCGACTAAGGCCGTTCCCGCACCACCCCGTACCAAACCAACTCCCGCCCACAGATTTGGGCTGATCTCTAATGCCTCACGATTACCGTGGTGTAATTGAGTCATCCGGCGTTGTCCAACTGAGTCCATCCGGGCATAAGCTTTTTGAGCTTTAGCGATCGCTTCCTCATCTACATACTTAATCAATTGATTCGCCGCATCCCAAGCTTCACTCTCGGTTTCGCGCACAATCACATGTAGGCGAATCCCAAACCGCAAAGTTCGGCCTTCTAGTTCTGCAAATCTGCGAACTGATGCAATCTTCTCGGCTACTTGCGCCGGTGGTTCGCCCCAAGTTAGATAAACATCTACATGCTTGGCAGCAATTTTTTGAGCAACCGCAGAGGAACCGCCAAACCACAAGGGTGGGTATGGCTTCTGTACGGGTGGAAACAGCAGCTTACCATCTTGAATGTTGAGATAGTCGCCTTGGAGATTAGCTTGTTCACCACTAGCGATCGCTCGCCATACTGTCAAAAATTCATCTGTTAATTCATAGCGCTGATCGTGATCCAAATGCAAGCCATCACCCGCTAACTCCACAGGATCGCCCCCTGTCACGACATTAATCAGCAAGCGTCCCCCAGAGAGACGATCAAAAGTCGCCGCCATCCGTGCTGCTACTCCAGGTGATACCAAGCCGGGACGAATCGCCACCAAAAAACGCATCTGTCGCGTCAGTGATACCAGTGTTGATGCTACAATCCAAGCATCTTCGCAAGAGCGACCCGTGGGCAGCAATGCCCCTGTATAACCAAGGTCATCCACCGCTTGGGCAATCTGCCGCAGATAAGGAAAGCTTACTGCCCGCCCACCTGTAGCAGTTGCAAGGTAACGTCCGTCGCCGTGGGTTGGGATGAACCATAGTAGCTGCATGAGTCCTATCCTTTAAAACTACGGTAATTCGGTAGAAATACCGTTCTTTATTGATAATTTTTAAAGTATCACATATTCTACTTAATCAAGCAAGAAGTTTTCAAAAAACTCCGGTAACTCTATCAGTCCAATGTATATTAAGCCCTGTTCGCTCAACTGGCGATCAAAAAAATAGGGCATACGGTATAGTTATTCTCCTTGTCTCCCTCATCCTCCCCTGCTCCCCCTGCTCCCCTACCCCCTTCCTTCTATCTCTCTGGTAGAGAAGCGGCTTGTCGTCAGACATCGCTGATTATAGTCATTAATGTAGGGAATCCCGTACTAGAGTTGATTGCCCAGTGAACCGGAAAATAGAAAATAATAGATATATGGACAAACGATATTTTTTACAGGCTAGTGCAGTAATAGTCGGCACAGCATTGTTATCAAGGTATATCAATTGGGGGTCAGAAGCGATGACAACTTCTAATAGTGGATTTGAAATTACCAAACCTGAAGAAGAGTGGCGCACGATTTTAACGCCAGAACAGTTTAATGTATTGCGTAAACACGGGACTGAACGCCCTCACACCAGCCCATTGGATAAGAAATACGACAATGGCACTTATTATTGTGCTGCGTGTGAACAGCCACTGTTTACCTCTGATACCAAATTTAACAGTGGTACTGGCTGGCCTAGCTTCTTTAACCCAATTGAAGGTGCGATCGCTACTACTGTAGATCGGTCGTTGTTTATGACCAGAACTGAAGTGCATT
>NZ_JAIVFR010000467.1 GCF_020829685.1 Nostoc sp. CHAB 5715
GGGTGCAG
Source organism: Nostoc sp. CHAB 5715 (assembly GCF_020829685.1). Lineage (GTDB taxonomy): Bacteria > Cyanobacteriota > Cyanobacteriia > Cyanobacteriales > Nostocaceae > Nostoc. The sequence goes on from NZ_JAIVFR010000467.1 coordinate 9, forward strand.
GGGGCAGGGGAAGAAATGGTATTAGGTAATTTCTATTGTGAGCGCGGTGAAACTTCTGCATTCAACCAATTGACAAAACCCTGATTAACTGCTGTCGGAGAAATTTCGGCGAAAAAATTGCAAGAACGAGATTTAGAGCATCTTGATTGGGATCATTTGATTGAGGAGATTGAAAGATTGGGTAATGAACAGAAACACAAACTAGAAAATTATCTACTGCAACTTCTCAAACATCTGCTTTTGTATCAGCATTGGAGTCTTCCTGAATGTAAAAATCATTGGGAAGTGGAAATTGATAATTTGCGGGTGGAACTCAGGAAATTAACCAAATCTAAAAACCTCTACAACTATCTGCTCACAGTGCTTGAAGAAGTCTACATTGATGCGTTACGACAAGCAAAAAAGAAAAGTGGATTGAATTGTTTTCTGCAAACTTGCCCTTATAGCATTGAGCAAATTTTAAATGTGGATTATTTACCACCATTTATTTATTGATAAGATACATCACCCGACTAGCTTGTATCAGTGTAATTGCGCCTGTATCTATAGGAGGATTTTGAGGAGAAATAGCTGATAAATAGCGAAAAAAAGCAGACATTATTTAAAAACGAAGGCTGGCTTGAATTTAATCGTTGTGACTCCTGTTTTTTGGCGATAACATGTAAATAAGTTTACTTCAAGCTTCTCAAACCGCGTTTGGTGTCATTTTTTTATGGAGATTCAGTTAATCAATATCGGTTTTGGTAACATAGTGTCTGCCAATCGAGTAGTTGCCATTGTCAGTCCAGAGTCTGCCCCGATTAAGCGGATTATTACCGATGCACGGGACAGAGGTCAACTAGTTGATGCAACTTACGGGCGGCGGACTAGGGCTGTAATTATCACCGATTCCAGCCACGTAATTCTGTCGGCGATTCAGCCGGAGACGGTAGCGAATCGCTTTGTGATTTCCCGCGAGCATCAAACTGTAGATAATTGATTAGGAGTGGATAACAATCTCACTTCTATTTGCACCAGATCAGCAGTAGTATGTGAATTAGACAAGTTCTCTGTCACCCTTGCTACAAATTCTTTAGTCACTAGTGGACTTGGCCAGGAACATAAGACTAATGAATAATATCTATTGATTGATTCACAGATTGAGGGGATGATGCCAGTTTTACCCATCCAGAGTATTGCTACTACCGAAGAACCCTTAGATTTAGGCAGGTTGATTGTCTTAACTGGCCCCAGCGGGGTCGGTAAAGGCACTTTAATGCGATCGCTCCTAGAACGTCATCCAGAACTGTATTATTCCGTATCCGTGACGACTCGTTCTCCCCGTCCAAAAGAAATCGATGGCAAAGATTATTACTTTATCAGCCGCAGTAAGTTTGAACAATTAGTTGCTGAAGGCGAATTTTTGGAATGGGCAGAATTTGCTGGTAACTATTATGGCACTCCCCGTAAAGCTGTACTTAACCAAATCCATTTTGGCAAGTTGGTGGTGCTAGAAATTGAGTTAGAAGGCGCAAGACAAATTCGTGCTTCCTTCCCCAGTGCTTTCAGCATTTTTATTTTACCGCCTTCTTTTGATGAATTAGAGAAACGGATACGCGATCGCGCCCAAGATTCTGAAGAAGCGATCGCCCGTCGTCTACTCCGCGCCCAAGAAGAAATTAAAGCCGCCGATGAATTTGATATTCAAATCGTTAATGACGATTTTGAAACTGCTTTAAATGACATTGAAACGGTTTTGTTTAAATAAGTTAAGAGTTAGAAGTTATGAATTTAAACTCCTAAATCCTAACTCCTAACTTCTCATTTCTAAATTAACCAAATAAACCTTGAATTACTCCCAGATTACTAGTCAAAAAGTAAGCAACTACTGCACCACCAATACCACCAATTAAGAAAGAACTAGCAAAGTTATTCCAGCTTTCTTTAGAGTTAAAAGCATCTATTGGAGGGTTGGGTACAGTAACACTGGCAAGCGCTTTCGGAGGATTGCTATTCGCATACAGGGATAGTCCTGCGGTGAGAACAACAACCAAGCCAATAGCTGCCAATAATCCAGCTAAGTTTGCATTACCTGTATCCCGCAGTGGGCCCAATTTGGCAAAGGGGCCAAATATCCAGGATTTTGCGTCCAAATGTGGGAATCGCTTCCTGAGCTTTTTGGTAAATGTAACTTTCTTGCCCAATGGACTGAGCTAACTTGATAGCTTCTAATAATTTATCAACAACTTTGCTGTTTGCTAAATTTTCGGCTTTTCCTAACTTATCGCCATCTTCCCGTGCTGTGGCAATTAGACGATTCAATTGATCGTATTTAGTACCTGCCCAGTATTGATTGTCTACGCGCAGCATTTTGGCAGATAACATGAACGCCGATTGCCAGCGCCGTTCCTTGACTTGGGCGATCGCACCGTTGTACGTGGCTTCTGCCTTTGACCAAATTGACTGCCATTTCTCAATTTGCTCATCGACTAATTTATAAGCTGCCACATCTGAGGGTATTTTCTGAGCAGTAGCGATCGCTTCGTCTAAATTCCCTGTTTGGAAACTTTCATCAGCTAGCTTCAAAATATCCCGCGACCATTCTTCGATGAAACGATTAATTTCTCCATGCAACGGGTGATCTTGTGGTAGTTGCTTCACCAGAGCGATCGCTTGCAATAAGTCTTTCACCGTCTGTTTAGAAGCCGCTAACTGAGCGCAGTGTAACCGCACAGAAGCACTAGCTAGCGGCCAGAAAATCGAGGGGCAATTAGGGGCAGTTGGCAACTTTAGCAGCATTGCCATCGCCAAAAATCCTACACTGCCGGGAATCAACATTAATAGTACCAGCCAAAATGTCCAGCTTTTCATCCAGCGTGGCCATTTCCTAGTACTACTTAGTTGTGCAGTTTTTTCTGAATTACTATTTATAGGTAATCCTTCCCTATGGTTTTTTTTTCGCCGCTTCACTGACTTGGAGTTAGAACCAGTAGCTGGGGCATCAAATGGCTGAGTTTCACCGAATTGTTCTGTTCGGGATAATCTTTTGTTTTGATCTGGCTCTCTTCCACTGGCTCTTGACCAACTGTCTGGAATATCCCGCTCTGTCATTTCTCACACCAAAATAATTGAATAGCGCTCTGTTTTAGGTCGATAATTCCATTGTTGACATAGTAACTTTCTCATGATTAAAAAGCTACTTTTTTGAATATCTCTCTCCACAGAATACCATTAACAATATCAAAAATTAGTGCCGTTTTATACTTTATCCTGAAACAGTAGATTCAGCTTGCAAATCGGCAATTAGTTGAGCTAACTGATCGCTACTTGCCTGGTAAACGTTGCCACAAAATTCGCAAGTTGCTTGGGCACCATCATCTTTAACAATCATATCTTGCAGTTCAGCTTCTCCCAAAATCTTCAGTGCCCCCAAAACGCGATCAAAAGAACAACCACAATGGAAACGCAGCATTTGCCGTTCGGAAAAGATTACTAGCCCCATGTCTCCCAACAGGTCGCCAAAGATTTCAGGTAACGTCTTCCCAGCTTGCAACAATGGCGTAAATCCTGCTAAACCAGCAACTCGTGATTCCAACGTTTCTACTAAAGCTTCGTCTCTGGCAGCTTTGGGCAATACTTGTACCAGTAATCCTCCAGCAGCAGTTACTCCACCTGCTCCTACAAACACACCTAAAACTAAAGCCGAAGGTGTTTGTTCGGAATTCACCAGATAATGAGCCACATCATCGCCAATTTCGCCAGAAACTAGTTCAACAGTACTAGAGTATGGATAACCGTAACCAATATCTCGGACAACGTAAAGGTAGCCGTCACCCACTGCACCACCAACATCTAGTTTACCTTTGGCATTAGGAGGCAATTCCACCGATGGATTCCCTACATACCCGCGTACCGTACCATCTAAGCCTGCATCTACCAATATGCCACCCAAAGGGCCATCGCCCTTCACCCGGACATTGACCCTTGACCCAGTTCGCTTCATACTAGAAGCCATTAACAAGCCCGCCGCCATAGTCCGACCTAGTGCTGCCGTTGCCACATAGGAAAGCTTGTGACGCCCCCGTGCTTCTTCTGTTAAACGTGTGGTGATCACACCTACGGCACGAATTCCACCTTCGGCTGCTGTTGCACGAATTAACTGATCCGCCATGAATAACCTTACATTTCTTAACAAGTTCACTTTTTCTATTCTAAGTTCTCTGCTGCAAGAAAAGTAACGTAGTGGGGTGTTACGCAAATAAACGGCTGTCATTGGTCATTGGTCATTGGTCATTGGTCATTGGTCATTGGTCATTGGTCATTGGTCATTGGTCATTGGTCATTGGTCATTGGTCATTGGTCATTGGTCATTGGTCATTGGTCATTGGTCATTGGTCATTAGTTATTTGCAAAGGACAAAGGACTAATGACTAATGACAAAAACTATTTGCAATATTAGAAATAGCGATCGCTCACCTTTAGGTAATCCGATAAAAATGCTGGGTAATTTTCAACAAAGCCAACTGCGGATCGAAATCGAAGCATCAACAGATGCAATTCGTGACAGCCTACTGCATCCGGTACAACTCGAAAAATGGCTCTTAGGGCAACGCTTTGCGCCAGGAATGCCAGAAGAACTGCTTCCAGGATTCCAGTTTACAACCTGGACTGGGCCAGTTGCGATTCATCATCAAGTAGATGTTGTCAAATCAAACTGTCTGCGCTTGGTACTTAGCGGAGGCATTGACGGGTTCCACGAATGGTACTGGGGAGAAGGTTGGGTACAGTCCCGCTTGGAAGGAGTTTCACTTTTGCCCTTAAATTTGGGTCAAACTTTGAGTTTGTTGAGCTTGCGTCAGTTTTTGGCAACTCAAGGCCGTTGATTCGATTAACGTAAAGGGATTGGGGATTGAGGATTGGTTATTCTTTGCGTCCCTAGTCCCCAGTTTATGAACCAGAAATAATACCTACAATAATTTTTACCAGCACAGATAAATCTTCTGGAACTTGATAACGTTTCTGGTCTTGAGTCACCTGACGATTCGCCCGATGGTAAACCCCAAAACGCCAGTCTTCACCAGTCGTAACTGCTCCATATAGAAGTTCAGATATGGATTTAGTCCATTGATCAAGTGCTACTAATTCAACAGCGAGTTGAGTAAATCCTCGAACTAAATCTGATTGTTTGGCTTCGATAACTAATAAATTTTGAGGGGCTGCAATATAGTAGTCGAGAGTCCCTTTCAGATAACTGTTGACAGCAATAAAATATTCTATATTGAGTCTCTGATTAGTTAAATCACATACTTCAAATAAAATTGGCCCAATTAAAGCTTCCCGTCTAGTAGTTTCATTAACTAAATCAATATGAGATAAATTACGCCGAAGTTGCTGCTGTAAAAATTGGATATCTAAAATTTCTGATGATTCAGGTAATGTGAGATTTTTCCTTTCAATAGTGCAATTTAATTCGCCTAGAATATCATCAATTGTGAAAGGCAATTCAAAGTATCGGCTAAAAGTATAAGATTCACCAACTTGGAGAATGCGGCGGGAACTCATAAAAAACCTAAGCCAAATTTATCCTCCTATTTTATTGATCGAGCGTAAAACCCCATCCCTTTATGGGTGGGGATGTAAGCGAGTCAGAGTCTCTGATACAATACGATTACCTATCTGAGGCATGACATTTCTTGACTGCGGCTTGGTGTGTCGGAGA
>NZ_JAIVFR010000468.1 GCF_020829685.1 Nostoc sp. CHAB 5715
CGGATCTGCAATATCAAGCAGCAGTGGAACTTTTGAAGAAAGACTCGGTGGTGGCGGGGAAGGTGTAAAAAGTTAGGAGTTAGGAGTAGAGACGCGATTAATCGCGTCTGTACAGGAGTTTGAAGTTAGAGTAGAACTAATATTGGTAACTCTTGATCTTAATTCTTAACTTTATTCCTAACTCCTCACTCTCAACTCCTAACTCCCTTTATTCCTAACTCCCTTATGCCATATCCACAAGCACCTTGGACACTTCAGGGCTATGCTATCCAAACTCTGCATTTGGTAAATATTGACCAAGTGCGCCCTTTGATTCCCTTAGAGTTAGAAATTATTTCTGTATGGCCTGGTAAAACTCTCGCTAGCGTGTATTTATCTAATTACCGGTCAGGCTCGGTACTGGAGTACAGCGAGTTAATTATTGCCCCAGCTGTGGTTAATTACCAAAGAAAAATCGGTGGCTGGATTTCTCATATTTATGTAGATAATGCTGATTCGGTGGCTGGTGGTCGAGAAATTTGGGGACTACCAAAGGAACTAGCTGAGTTTACCTGGGAACAAGGAAAGCACGTTACTGTGCATCAGGGAAACCGGAAGTTGTGTAGTCTTAAGTATAATCAACAAAGCTTGGCATGGAGACAGTGGTTAAGTGCCTCTGCTTTTGGCGCCAAGGGTGCTGATTTGCTGATATTCCCTGCTGAATTTGAGTCGGTGTTGGGTTTGATTAGTTCTAAATTAGAAATCCCCGCCGAAAGTCCTTTTTCTGGAATAGGTTTAGGTCAGCCTTGGTTAACTGTGCGTTGTGAGCAGTTGAGTTTGCGGGTTGATGCGCCAAAACTCGTTGGGCACATGGGTATCTAGAACACTGCGACTGTTGTGTTCTTTACACTATCTATCGGAATCAGGCTGAGAGAGTAGACCGAAATTACTTTCAGGATCAGCGTCAGAATTTGTGTAAATGGAATCATCAAGACCTATCTGATATTACTGAAATATAACGCAATACCGTTCAGTTAAGCCCAAAAACCTTGGTAGAGACGCGAAATTTCGCGTCTCTACAGGTCTAAAATCAGTACCAAAAATCCTTAACTGAACTGTATTGAAATATAACGCAGTCATGCGATCGCAAAATTTCAAGGTAATGTTTGTATTAGATGTCACATTAGCAGAACGGGCATACTGTAATTTCTAAAACGGTAGTGTTTGAGATTGGTTGTTTTACGTCTTGATGAATATAGGAATCGTATTTGATTTTTGAAATTATCTACGTAGGCGGGGAGTGGGTAGAGACGCGATTAATCGCGTCTGTACGGAGTAGGGAATAAGGAATTAAGCTTTTCGAGTTGTACCGAGCTTTTTCAGAAATCAAATATTAGTCCTATAGACCAAATTACCATCAAACAGATTTTATCTTAATCGGAATCTGGATGATGAACTCTGTGCCTTGAAGCGGTGCAGAAACACACTTGAGTTTACCACCATGCTTGTTGATAATTTGGTAGCTAATCGACATCCCTAAACCTGTACCTGAACCAACAGGTTTAGTTGTAAAAAATGGGTCAAAAACTTTTTGCTTTACTGCTTCTGTCATCCCACAGCCATTATCAGCAATCCGAATTATCACTTGATTGCTGTCTAAAACCTCAGTGCAAATGCGAATCTGGGGATTGTTAGTTGTCAGTTGTTGGTTGCCAGTTGTTTTTGCATTGGCCACCACCAACTGACAACCAATTATTGATTCTTTCAAAGTATCAATAGAATTATTCAGGATATTCATAAATACTTGATTGAGTTGTCCAGGATAGCACTCGACTTTAGGTAAGTTGCCATATTGTTTTATAACTTGAATATCTGGATGATTCCCTTCGGCTTCCAAGCGATTTTGCAAAATTAAGAGAGTGCTTTCAAGACCATCGTGGATATCAACTTCTTTTTCGTCCGCTTCATCTAGCCGCGAGAAGTTACGCAAGGATAACACTAGCTTGGAAATGCGCTGGGCTCCCATTTTCATAGAATATAAAATTTTCGGTAAGTCTTCTTTAATGAAATCAAAATCAATTTCTTCAATATAAGCTTGAATTTCTGATACTAAATGGCAATTGCATTCCTGATAAAATGTAATCAAATTGAGTAAATTTCTAGTATATTCATTGACAATAACGATATTACCATCAATAAAATTCACAGGATTATTAATTTCATGGGCAATACCCGCAATTAATTGCCCCAATGAAGACATTTTTTCAGTTTGTATCAGTTGAGCTTGCGTATTTTCAAGTTCCTTTAAGGTCAATTTTAGTTGGCAGTTAGCTGCTTCTAGTTGTGCCGGACTTGGCAAAGCCAAAGCCTGGGGAATGATGGGTAACAGTGCGATCGCTGTATGTAGTGAGATAATAGCCGTAATAACTTTGATCAAAGTGGACAGCCAGTAAGTAGGATGCCAAAGCGTCCATACATCCATCACATGGGTTGTACCACAAGAGACGATAAAAGCTCCAAATAATAAAAGTATCCATTTGAAAGGGAAATCTTTTCGCTTGTGGACAAAGTAAACAAGAATGATGGGAATAGAATAATACACCAAAGCAATCAGAGAATCTGAGATGATGTTTAGCCACACTAAACTCGGCTTCCAGAGGTAACAATGCCCATGTGGAATAAATGAGCTATCAGTAAAAAAATTTTGCAAAAATTCCAGCATACATTATCAAACGATGTAATTTGTCAAGTATTAAATTACAAATTATACACGCTGGATAAGAAATTGCCTTTAATGTTAAATGTTGTACTAGTGCAGTAATTCTTCAATTTGATGCTGGCTCCACAAAGTTCTATATAAACCCTTTTGTTTCAACAGCTGTAAATGATTGCCTGTCTCGACAATTTTTCCCTTTTCCATCACAAAAATTCGGTCAGCAGCTGCTGCCGCCGATAATTGATGGGTAATGAAAATTACTGTTTTGCGTTCAGTACCACCAGAGAGATTTTTGAGGATTTGCGTGGCTGTTTGATTATCCACACTAGAGAGGGCATCATCCAAAATTAATACTGGAGCATTGACCAGCATAGCCCTAGCTAAGGCAGTACGTTGTCGTTGACCGCCAGAGAGAGTAATACCGCGTTCACCAACAATAGTTTCATATTGCTGGGGAAAATTGTTAATTTCTGATTGAATTTGGGCAAGTTTAGCGACAGATTCTATCTGCTCTTGTTCGCTAAGTGGATCGCCGTAGCGGATATTATTTTTGATTGTAGTGCTAAATAGAAAACTATCTTGTGGAACGTAGGCGATCGCACCTCGTAAATCTGCCAACGCTATCTTAGTAATATCCACCCCATCTAAAAACAATTGTCCTGATTCAATATCCAATAAGCGCGGCAAAGCATTGGCTAAAGTGGATTTTCACGAAACAATTGCCACAAAAATGGCTACGGTTTCTCCCAAAGCAATGGTAAAGTTAACATTTTCTAGAGCTGGAGTAGTGGAACCCGGGTAAGTATAGGTGAGATTTTTAGCTGTCACTTCTCCTTTAAGTTCAGCCACTGGTAGATGTATGGCATCGGCTGTGTCTTGAATTTTCGGTGTGACAGAGAGAATAGATTCAAGCCGATCTATACTAACTTCACCCCGTTGGTAGGCCGTAATGGTGAATCCTAAAAGAGCTGTGGGGAAAACTAGACCCTCTACAAAAATTAACAGTGCTACAAAGTCGGCAACCTGAAGGGTTCCAGAAGACATCCGCGCCGCCCCTAGCCAGATGATTACCAGCGAACTGACATTAGCTAGCCCGCCAATTAGCGGAAACAGTGTATTTCGGAGTTTTGCCAGTTCCAGGTTAGCAGTCAATAGCTGCTGATTTTTCTTGGCGAAGGCTCGACGCTCGTTTGCTTCTTGGGCATAGATTTTAATTAAGGCAATGCCACTGATATCTTCTTGGATGAGTTCGCTGATGTCAGAGAGTTGCTCTTGGACTGCTGCTTGTTGTTTGCGTAAGCGATCGCTAAACAGACTCACTAACAAGAGCATAAAAGGGTACACTGCCAAAGAGGCTAGTGTGAGATCCACACTAATCGCCAGCATTACTGGCAGTGTCAGGGCGTAGGCAAACACCGTATTTGCCAAACTCAAGACTGCAAAACCCAACAACCGCTTGATATTGTCCACATCACTGGTAGCCCGATTAATCAAATCGCCAGCAGTATTACTAGCAAAATAAGCAGGCTCCAGCTTGAGTAAGTGTTCAAAAATCCGTTGTTTCAGGTCAAATTCTACCTGACGCCCCACCCCAAATAGCCAAATACGGGATGCCATCCGCATTAGCCACATCGCCGAACTAAGTAAGACAATGATTACTACGTCATGTAGTATTTGGTTCAAGATGAAGGTTGTTGAAAGTTTATCAACACCAGCACGAATCAACAAAGTGATATAAACGCGCAGTGCATTGACAGACAACAAAGCGAGAATGCCTAAAGACGCCTCCCGCCAATGGGGACGTAGGTAAGCAGTGAGTTTAGCGATTCGTCGAGATTTTGCCATTAAAGCAATTTTGCAACTTTATCATCCTAGATTAACTGCTAGTCCGAGAAGACAGCTATGTAGAGGATTGGGGACTAGTACCGCAAGGCGGAAGTCAAAAGTCAAAAGTCAAAAGTCAAAAAGCTTATAGGACAGACTTTTTGGCGATTTGGAATGGGTGGTTTATTTACGCCGTGCTGTACTAGGGACTTGTACTGAGCGAAGCCGAAGTATTGGGGATTGGGAAAAAATGGGGTCTGAATCCCTATTTGAATTTTCCTAATCCCCAGTCTTTAGTTCAATGAAACCCTTGCAAATTCTTAATTCCGAATTTTGGGCAGCGTTACTAAAACGTGGCATTACGGTTTTTTTAGTTTTTTACTTTATTACCGTTGAACACGCAAGAACCTGTAAATTTCAAAGAGATAAGTTTCCCAAGTTCTGGTTGTCAATTGCAGCGTTTCTGCATTCGGTACAAAGTCTTCGAGTCGTAAACCGCGTGTGCGAATATCTTGAGGATTTCCTTGTAATAGGTAGGGAGGCACTCTCAAATTATAAGAAAGAATGCGATCGCCCGTCACATCTGAGATATTTGCTGTGGTGGTTGGTTGCCCTAATGCCACCAGTGTCCCAGATGTTGGTGCAGCAGTTGCTACATAGGTTTCACCTGTCATTGCTAAAGGTGCCCTATAAAGTAAATAGGCGACTGCTGGTGTACTTGCTAACAGCAAAATCGTCAGTGCCCAACCGACCAAGTATCCTCCTGGTTTGTCTATCCCGCCTCCTTTGATTCTCTGAGCGGCAAAAATCATCATTAAAATAGAGGCTCCTAGAGGCTTGAGTGGAAAAGACAGCATCCTCGACAATGACGCTACAGCTGGTTCATTGGGGTTAACAAAAGATAGGGCTATGATTACCAAGATAACGACTAAGATCAATCGCCCGACAAAACTTCCAGACGGATAAAATCGCTGGAACAGAGAATATACGATAGTGCCAATCAGCAGCCACAGCAGTACTCGGGTTAACAATAGAAACATAGATTAACTCTCAAATTTTCTGGTGCAGTGAGCCAATGTGGTGGGAAGACAGTCCGCTTTGGTTGGGATTTCCACGCCATTTCTCTTGTTCAGAGAAGAAGTGGCTCCCCAAGAGGAACTGTCGTGCATGGTTTC
>NZ_JAIVFR010000469.1 GCF_020829685.1 Nostoc sp. CHAB 5715
ACTTATGCCTACTGGTGGATTCGTCAGGGAATTACACGGGCGATCGCTACTTCTAGTCGCACCATCCGCCTCCCTGTCCATATTACCGAAAAGTTAAACAAAATCAAAAAGGCTCAACGCAAAATTGTTCAAGAGGAAAGGGCGGTTTGATGAGAATTTCTTCGTTGACCTGCCTACTGAGTTGGAACGCTGCCAGATTCTCAAGATTCATTTGGAACGGTTTGGTATAGAAGTTCCACAGGAATATTTAGAGGCGATCGCTGCTGGCACCGACAAGTTTAGTGGTGCTGAGTTGGAAACCCTGGCATCAGAAGCAGCACTACTGGCTTTCGATGAGGGAAGACCTCAGCAGGTCACACTGGCTGATTTAGAAAATTGCTCTTCAAACATCACCCCGTTAGCTGTTCAAGATGCTGCTGCTGTTGAGCGGATGCAGTCTTGGTCAAAGATTGCGCGACCAGCTTCCAGTCCTGTGCAGGTGTCTAAGAAAGGTCTTCGTACTTCTAGGTTCCGTACTAATTAGGTATTTCCAAATTAGTAATGATTTGAAGCTTTTGTCAAATGAACATCTGTTGTTGAGATATTCATTTGACATGGCAATACTTTACTCTAAATTATGTCAAAAATATGGAAGTTTACTTAATATTTGTAGATGCTGCTCAGAACAGTAACAAATTCTGGAGTGCAAAAGTTGAGCAAAGCAATCTAACTGTTGAGTGGGGTAGGGTAGGCTACAAATCTCAGCAAAAAGTTCACTCTTTCGGTAATTATCAACAAGCAGTTTCTAAATTCCACAATCTCGTGGCTGAGAAGAAAATGAAAGGCTATCGAGAAAGCCAACCTCAAATTGATAGTACTTCTGATTCTCTAGAAATCAAAAGAGCTATCCAATTACTGGAGATTTTGCGTCCTTATGTAACACAAAGACAATTTACCAATAGAAATTATCTAGAGACATTAAACCAATATTTGAAAATAGTTCCTACACCTTTAGGAATGAAAATAGACCCGTCTCGAATATACCGCGATGTCGCAGATATTGAGCATCAACTATCATTGCTGAACTCTTTGCTGGAAACTGATCCTATGCTGGGTGATAACACTACTGAAGAATCTGCTAATAACAGCAAAGTCATCAGTTTAAAAAGCATTGGAAAGAACTTTTGGAGGCATTTGTAGAACTTAATAATTCAGGAGCAGAGCCAGATACTCCGAAAGCTACGATCAGAATAAAGGCTTATCTGAGAGCCGTTAAATAGGATATATCAGTAAACTTCCGTATGTCTCACAGAGTAAAAGCATCTGATTCAAAACTTCACATCCTTTATTTTCTGCTATCGCAGTCACCTTTCTAACAATGACGCAACCAGAAATAAATTATCATGACTCAAACAGCATCGAAACAAAGGGTAAAGCCTGCCAATCAGACAAAACAAACAAGTGTAGCTACTCCTAAAGGTGAAAATGAAGTATCAGCAAATATCCCAGAAATATCTACAGGTAAAAAGAAAAAATCTACATCTCCAGATGCTGATACTTCAACTGAGCCTATCTCAAATAAGCGTACTAATAAACGTTCTGCCAAATCAGAATTAAACTCTCAACCACTTATAGAATCAGGAATGGAGGTAATCTGCTCACAAACTAAATTTCACGATGCACTTTCTTTAGTTAGTTGTGCTACCCCAGCTAAACCTACCCATCCTATTCTTGCTAATGCTTTAATCATTGCAGATATCGAAACACAACAGATACATTTAACTGTTACTGATTTAGCATTAACAATTCAGGCAAGTTTTGAAGCCCAGGTTTTGTTTAAGGGTGAAATTACTGTGCCAGTGGAAATGCTATTTGAGATAGTTAAGCATTGCCCTAATGGTAATATTAGCCTCAGTAGTCAGACTCAGATTATACAGCTTAATGATGAGAATAAGCAAACAAAAATCTGCTCTCTGGGTTTATCTGATACTGATGGAAAATATGAAATTAGAGGCATTAGTGCTGAAGAATTTCCACCTAGTTCTACAATTGATGCTACTCCCATTCCTCTGCCAACAACAGTTTTCAAAGATGGTTTGAAAGGTGTGATTTATGCTATTAGCACTGATGAAAATAAATATATCTTGACCGGAGTTCATATCCAACTTACACAGGAGAAGTTAAAGTTTATTGGTACTGATGGGCATCGAGTCGCAACCACTGAACTTTCAACTCAAGGAATTGGTAGAAAACCCCGCAAACAAGTAGAATCTTCAGAGATACAATTTACTATTCCTGGTCGAGTCCTCAAAGAACTAGCGCGTAACTTGGATGATTCTGTCGAATTCATTAATTTGTTGTATGATGCCCAAAGTAATCGCTTGGGTTTTGCTTGGCAAGATATTATCCTCAGATGTCAATGTTTGGAAGGAACTTACCCTGACTGCGAACAGCTATTGGCAAGATTTAGCTTTGACCGAGAAGTAATCCTAGAAAAAGCATTCTTAGTCAAAGCATTAGAACGGTTAGCTGTGTTAACAGATAAAAAAGAGAAAGGTATTTATTTACAGTTTGATGGAGCTTTGCAGCAGCTACGATTATCAATTGAACGGGAGTTTGGCAAAGGTGATCAAGTTATTCCTGCTCATCTACCATCAGAAATGTCATTGAATATTCAGTTTAACCTCAAGTATTTAGTAGAAGCAGCCAAAGCAATTCCTAGTTCCGCTATCAAAATGCACTTGCAACAATCAGATCATCCTGCCATGTTGGTTCCTTATGGAGATAGACCAAATCCAGAACTGCAAATGGAAATGCGTCAATTCTTACTGCCACTGTACACTCTAAATGCTTAATAAATGTTAATCGGAATCTTGAAGTTTTGTAGGGTGTTTTGGATACGAGTGGTGTTTATTTTAGACGGGGATTTGAGGAACTCTGGACAAAACTGACAATATGAACGAAAATCCTCGATTTTGACAAATAGAAACTGTGCATTTTGGCGGTAGATATCCGACTATTTACCGCCAAAATACCAAATTTATCCAGTTTTATCAAGAAAAAATGAAGTAAAGCAGAGTGCAATAAGGAAAGATAGAAAAGTATGTTTTAGAATCTAATTGTTACCTAATATGGTAAACACTTTACAATCAGAGTATTACTCAATAGTTCCACCATGCCAGCAAAAGACATATACCATAATGAAGTCAAAAACGCATTGATAAAAGACGGTTGGACTATCACAGATGATCCTTACTTTATCAAATATGAGGATGCTGAACTCTACGCCGACCTAGCAGCAGAAAAACCAATCGCCGCAGAACGCCAAGGACAGAAGATTGTTGTAGAAATCAAGAGCTTTGTGGGCAAATCGCTGATGTATGATTTTCATAATGCTTTGGGACAATACATAGTCTATCGGAAACTCATTCAACTTACCGAGCCAGAATATAAGCTTTATTTAGCTGTTGATGATGTTGTCTATGAGAACTTTTTTCAACGTAAATCTGTACAAGCAGTCATCAATGAAAATCACCTGCTGTTAATAGTTGTAAATACAGAAAAGGAGGAAATTCGGCAATGGATAAGCTAGAACAATATCGCAATGCTATCAAGAAAATATTGACTGAGTATTACGAAACTACTAATACTCAAGTTATAAAAGATGCAGGAGTTGAAGTAAGCGATCGCTTGGCTTTTGATGAAACAAGAGATCAATATCTTTGGTTTAGGTTTGGCTGGGATGACAAAAAGCAGATACAATATATTATCATCTATCTCTGCATTAAAAACGGCAAAGTTTGGGTGGAAGAAGATGCAACTAATTTATGCGTTGTTGATGATTTGCTATCAGCCGGAATACCCCAGGGCGATATTGTTTTGGGTTTCCATCATCCCAGTAAACGAGGTTTAACAGAATTCGCTACTGCTTAAGGAGGCAGGTAAAAAATAGAAATTTAGCGTTTTATGAGCCAAGGATATGAATTCTAAAATTGCTATAGCTCGGTTGTAAATTCCATAAACTTCTCCACCTGTTTCAACGTTTAAATAATTAGGCGTACTCAACTTCTGCTATCGGTAAATCCTGCTAGGAACGGTTGAGCAAATCAGCCTATTTTGGAGTCAAAATTACACCCCCTTAACAGGGGTAAGGGCGGCAAATTAAGGTTAATGAATCCTATGTCTACAGTTGCCCTACATCAAAAATATCGACCCCAGACAATAGCCGAATTAGTTGGACAGCCCTACATCAAAACTGCTCTGACTAATGCTGTAAAATACCTGCAAATTGCACCAGCTTATTTATTCACAGGTTCTAGAGGCACAGGTAAAACTTCAACTGCTCGGATATTTGCTAAATCCCTCAACTGCCTCAACAGTAAAAAACCAACTGACCAACCTTGTGGTATTTGTCAATCCTGCCGTTCAATTGAAACCAGTAATAGCCTAGATGTCAGTGAAATTGATGCTGCTTCTAATAATGGTGTAGATGATGCCCGTGCTTTAATTGAGCGCAGTACCTTAGCACCTGTTGCAGGACGTTACCGAATTTTTATTCTCGATGAGTGCCATTGTCTAACCGGTAACGCCTTCAATGCTTTACTTAAGTGTATTGAAGAACCGCCACCTCATGTTGTTTTCATTCTCTGCACAACAGAATTGCACAAGGTGTTACCTACCATTGTCAGCCGTTGTCAGGTGTTTAATTTCCGCACTTTGTCTGTTCAGACAATTGTGCAGCACCTCGGTATTGTAGCAGATGCAGAATCTATTTCTATTGATGATCAGGCACTAACAGCGATCGCTCGACTCAGCGATGGTGGACTCAGAGATGCACTGCAATTACTGGGTCAGGTGAGTCTTTTAGATGAAGATATCACTGCCAATCATGTCATGGAAATTGCTGGTGGTGTTACAGAAACAGAATTAATGTCAATTTTACAGGCAATATCCACGAACAACACCTTTAGCTTGCTGCAAGTAGCTAGAGAATTATTAAGAGGGGTACTGAAAGTAAGGATTTACTGCTAATAATTCTTAGTGTTAGCAGGTTATTTAAGTTAACTTAATCAACATAAAGTTGACTGAGAGTTTTGGATTTTGGATTGTATATTTGATTTCAGTCTAAAATCCAAATTAACTAATAATGATATTAGTATCTAACAAAACTTTCGCAAGTTATGTTTCTCATTTTAGGAATAGGACGTGCTGGCTCTCTTGAGAATATTGGTATCAAGTAAGTATTTCAAGCTCATAGCTCAATTTCTCTTTCCACACTGCGATCTCGTAAGTCAGCGAAATCATCATCAGTAAAGATAATCCCCTCGCTTTGGATTACGCTTCTAAATTTTTGTAATCCCTCCCAAAAATGATCCCTTCTAGATTCCTCATTTTTTTTACGGAGAAACTCAAACAAATAGTCCCGTTCTTCTGTGGGTAAACTTTCAATAGAATTAATAATTTCTTGTAAATTCATCATATAACCTCCTAATCAAGTAAACCCTACCTTTGCTAACTCTATTTTAATCTCTAAATCCAAAGCCTCAGCCTCTTACATTTAGCCAATTTCCGCAAAAATTATGATACAGGGCGCAGTGGCTCCCCAACCTTGTATCTTAGAAACAGATACCTCGAAGTCGTGTTGAAGCACTTGAAAGTCGTGTTGAGGTACTTGAAAGTCGTTTTGAGGTACTTGAAAGTCGTTTTGAGGTAC
>NZ_JAIVFR010000046.1 GCF_020829685.1 Nostoc sp. CHAB 5715
ACCACCAGGTTGATTACGTACAAATACTGCTCAATCCTGTACATACTGATGAATGCCCCGGTGATCAGAAAACTGAATACAATATAGAGCCCCAGGTGACCGGCAAAAAAAGTAAAGAGGTCCTTATACCCATAATTAACAATACCTGATTGCCTGAAATAATACTTATTAAACCACAAAGCACTGAACAGCAACACCAAAGCAAAAGCAGTCCAGATAACGGGCAGGGTCCAGTCGGCCGGACTCAGATTCAGGTAGGTTTCTGCAATCCGCTTCACTTCAAAAGACTGTTGCCAGACAATCAGCGGAATCACCAGCACAAGCATCATGACCGGAAACCATTGTGAAGTTTTCTTATGTTTGTCTTCCGACACCTCCCAATGAGACGTCAGCGTGCCGTAAGTCATCCCGACTCCGCCAAAAAAGCCCAGCGAGTATTCCATGACATTCCATAAGTTAAATTTCATTTCGAGTACACCGCCCAGAACCTGGAGGAAATTGCCGAAAGCAAAACCGAAACCTCCGCCCAATCCGGCAAAAATAGCCACCCTCATGGCTGCGTGTTGCTTATTGCGAACCAGGTACCAGGTCAATGCCAGGGCCATACCCAGGCAGGCTGCCCACATTTCAGATCGCGGCGGGGTCATCAGCCAGCCGAACTGCTCAATAAAGAAGAAATAAACCAGCAGCCCTCCCACTACCATCTCTACGATGATGTTCGACCATTTGACCATCCTTTTGGCAGAGCTGGAAATCGCCAGTCCGAACAAGCCTCCTCCTAAAAAACCGTATAAACCGCCAATGACAAAAAGCATACACAAACCGTAATACACATTTCCGAAATCTGTGGCCCGGCCATAGCCCACCACCACACCATAGCTCATCACCCCTCCTATGCCCCAGCCTAAGGCTCCGGCCAGTACCACACTGAAAACTTTATTGTACCAGTCTGTCCGTTTGGAAACCAGCAAAACACCCAGGGCACCGATGCCTCCGGCCCAGGCGGCTCCCTGCTCATGACCAAACTGTCCCCTGATGGCCCAGGCTGTACCCATGGCCATTCCGGCTACCAACATGCTTAAATAAACCTGTTTGCTTTTCATTTCAATAGTGGGTATTTTTGAAGGATATGACTTTTATTGTACTATACCCTGATTGACCGTAAAGAGACTATCCTGTCAAAATATATTTTTTATAGCGATAGCCCGAAATGCATTCCCTTCAGTAATATCTAAATATCAAATCTAAAAACCGGGCAAGGTGATATGCTTCTGAAACATAAAATTCCACTTTTGTTTTCCTTTTTACTCCTGCTGTCATTAACCGGCTGTGATGCCCCTCTTAAACCCGGAGAACTCTCTTTAAGGGACGGGTGGATGATCGCCTCGACCCACGAGGTGGAAGGTGATGCCAAAACCATCACTGCAGGCATCAGACAATCCGGAAAATGGACCAAAACAAGTGTCCCGACCACTGTGTTGGGAGCTTTAGCCGAGTCAGGCGAATATAAGGACATCTTTTTTGATAAAAACCTGGAGAAAATTCCGGCTGAAAGATTCAAGCACTCCTGGTGGTTCAGAAACCAGTTTGATTTTGACGGCTTTGACCAGGAAAAAGACAACCTGAGCCTGATGGTGGATGGCATTAACTACCGGGCCAATATCTGGCTCAACGGCGTTCAGATTGCCAGCCAGGATACCCTTGCCGGGGCTTTCCGTCAGTTTGAAATCAATGTATCCTCTGCCATCAAATCCGTAAACAATGTACTTCTTGTAGAAGTTTTTCCTCCGCAGGTGCGTAATTTTTACATGGGTTTTGTAGACTGGGCTCCCAAACCACCCGACAACAACATGGGGATTTTCAGGGAAATAAGACTGAAAAGATCAGGAAAGGTCTCTGTAAGCCACCTGTTTGTTGCTCCTCATGTCAACACAAAAGACCTGAGTCAGGCGTCGGTGACGGTAAGTGCAGAACTGAGAAATCACAGCAACGAGCAAAATAAATACCGTTGTTATAGCGGTTCTCGTTTACGTGAGGTACACCCGTAGGGGCACAGCATTGCTCATTGGTGTCAACTTAAGCTATAGGTAACCGTTCACGGAGGGGAATACAAAATGTCTGAGATGAAATCACACGGAATCAATACGAAAACCTGTCTAGATTTGATTTTTTCCGGATAATTTTGAGTAGTCAAAAGTCCTACATTGGTTTGCAAATTGTCTTTTAGACATTTTAGGTACGATTAGTTTCGAGCAGAAATAACCCCAAACCATTGCTCCGCAAGAGCTTTAGTATTTAGGCGAATGATCTAACCCCCGTGAACGGTTACAGCTATAGATAGCTTAACTGTTGGCTTCCACGCCCGCCTAGAACTAAAGTTCAAGGCTAATAGCTAAAGTCTACTAAAGTAGACTAAAGATTTTTGGCTATATTTAGTCATCAAGAGATGACTTTTACTATTAGCAAGGAACTTCAGTTCCTTGCGGGACATGGCTTTTACGTTAAGTTGACACGTATGAGCTGGCTCGTGCCCCTACACCTTGCGATATAATGTTGTACCGCATCTGGATGGGAACCGCTATATAAAGCTTGCCAGATTGTTGACAGAGGTATTCTAATATCGCTAATGTTTCGTTGTCAGGATGCAACAAAACTTGCTGCACTCCCATGTTTTTCTTGCCGTGCATGGTTTCCCGACTTGAGGGGACTGTCATCGGCGAGCCACTCTTGTTGCACCTGGCGTGTGGGGTGCAATGACTGTGGGAATCATAACTAATTATCCGGATATGATATAACACCTTCTCTATTATGACTTGTTGGCGAACCGCGCAATGTTTCTTCTTAATGTTGTAATGTTGATGACTAAGGTTGTAATGTTTCTTCTTAATGTTGTAATGTTGATGACCAAGGTTGTAATGTTTCTTCTTAATGTTGTAATGTTGATGACCAAGGTTGCAATGTTTCTTCTTAATGTTGTAATGTTGATGACCAAGGTTGTAATGTTTCTTCTTAATGTTGTAATTAGGACTTACCAAGAAAGTAGTCAGAATTCAGGAGCCAGAAAAAAGCCATGAATTCTGTACGACTGGATGGCGACTTAGGTTGAAAGCCCCCGGATTTATCCGTGGAAGCGATAAAAATTTATACTTTTTTGAATCCCCTGACTTTAGGCATGGGGAGATTCTGAATTCTGAATTCTGACTTCTGGATTCTCCTCAAGCATGAGTCATGGAATAACGAACCGCGAACGCGAGTGCGTCTCCAAGAGTTGGCACGAAGGACACGTTCGCCCTTGGCGTCTCCGACAGGAGAAGGAATAAGAGTTGCAGAGAGTTTTTGCGTAAGTCCTGGTCCTGTTGCTTTACGGTTAGTTGGCAGGCGATCGCCTCAGATATCAGTTAGTAAATTTAATTAAGACTTAAAGTGAGTAAAATGTAAGTACGTGATATACTACGTCTCTGACTTACCCTGGTTTTATGGCACTGCCAATTGTTGCAATTATCGGACGCCCAAATGTGGGCAAATCCACCCTGGTTAATCGACTCGCCGGGGAACAAACGGCGATTGTCCATGATGAACCGGGAGTGACACGCGATCGCACTTATTTGCCAGCTTTCTGGAATGGTCGAGAATTTTTGGTGGTAGACACTGGTGGTTTAGTTTTTAATGATGATACCGAATTTTTACCACTAATTCGCCAACAGGCAATGACAGCTCTTGCAGAAGCGTGTGCCGCTATTTTTGTCGTAGATGGTCAAACAGGCCCCACATCGGCAGATTTAGAAATTGCCGAATGGATGCGCCAACAACCCGTACCTGTGCTACTAGCTGTAAATAAATGTGAATCCCCAGAACAAGGCTTAATGCAAGCTGCCGAATTTTGGGAATTGGGATTGGGCGAACCTTACCCCATCTCCGCGATTCATGGAAGTGGCACAGGAGAGTTACTCGACGAGTTAGTTAATCACATACCTGCTATTGAAGATATCCCCGAAACTAATGAAATTAAAGTAGCAATTGTAGGACGCCCGAATGTGGGCAAATCAAGCTTACTCAATTCTTTTGTTGGGGAAGAGAGGGCAATTGTCAGCCCAATTTCTGGCACAACCCGCGATGCTATTGATACCGTAATTGAACGAGACGGACAAACCTATCGCTTGATTGACACCGCAGGCATTCGCAAAAAGAAACACATAGAATACGGCACAGAATTCTTTAGTATTAACCGTGCTTTCAAAGCGATTCGCCGCGCTGACGTGGTTTTATTAGTAATAGATGCCGTAGATGGAGTCACTGAGCAAGACCAAAAATTAGCTGGGCGGATTATTGAAGAAGGTCGAGCTTGCATCATCGTCGTTAATAAGTGGGATGCTGTCGAAAAAGACTCTTACACAATCTACGACTACGAAAAAACTCTGCAATCACGGTTACATTTTACCGAATGGGCAGAAACAATTTTTGTGAGTGCCTTGTCAGGACAACGGGTAGAAAAAATTCTCGAATTGGTGAAAACGGCGGCTGAATCACACAAACGCCGTGTCAGCACATCAGTTATTAACGAAGTCTTAACAGACGCTGTGAGTTGGCATTCACCGCCAGCATCCCGTGGTGGGCGTCAGGGCAAGATTTATTATGGTACACAAGTAAGTAGCCAACCACCAACGATCGCACTATTTGTCAATGATTCCAAACGCTTCAACGACAACTACCGCCGCTACATTGAACGCCAATTCCGGCAACAGCTAGGATTTAAAGGCACGCCAATTATTTTACTGTGGCGGAGCAAAAAAGTCCGTGATGCCGAAAGTGGTAATGTTAATAGAGCAACTCGCGTCAAAATAAGTTAGGAGTTAGGAGTTAGGAGTTAGGAGTTAGGAGTTAGGAGTTGGGAGAGACGCGATTAATCGCGTCTGTTAGGAGTTAAAACCAAAATTTCTAATTATAGAACTCTATGGACTTGAGTTTGATAGCGGCACAAAGTGAGAGAGTTATGAGTTAAATTGAAAACTCCTAAATAGCAATTATTTGTGAAACTACACAAAATCAGACTTGGTGAAACAAGAGCTTGAGCAACTGGTTCTATGCAACCTCACAGGTAATTAGTATAACTCCTCACTCCTCACTCCTAACTCCTAACTCCTAACTCCTCACTCATAACTCCTCACTCCTAACTCTAAAATGGATTTATTGCGATCGCTGCCACTTGGACTTTATTTAGAACAGCCCCAAACTTGGCTGCATAAAATCGATCCGCGAGTCAAGTTCGCCTGGTTGATGAGCTTTTTAACAAGCTATGTTTTAGCTAACAACTTTTGGCGGGTGCTGCTGGTGGTAATATTGATTCTTGCCACCTTAATTGCTAGGATTCCCCGCCGAGTATGGCAGCAGCAAATGGGTTGGCTGTTAATGCTATCGTTTTTTGTCTTAGCGATCGGAGCCATCAGTCCTGATGCAATGGGTGTTGATTATCAGCCACGTCTCCCAGCCAATGAACAAATATTAACCCAGCCAGGAAACTCAAAAAATATTATTCAAGAGCCAGCAAGTAATAACAAATACAGCTATGTGCTATTTCACAAAGGCCCAGTTAAAGTAACTCGCCGCTCCTTGAATTTGGCTGTACGTCTGAGTACAATTATATTTACCGTAATTTACAGCACCAACCTGTATCTGCTGACAACCGCACCAGAAGAAATCACATCTGGCATAGAAAGCCTAATGCAACCCCTGCGACGCTTCAAGTGGCCTGTCACCGAAATTGCTTTAACTTTAACCTTGTCCTTGCGCTTTATTCCCCTGGTTTTAGAAGAAGTGCAAAACTTATTTCGCTCCGTGATGACAAGGGCAATTAATTGGAAAAAGTTGGGATTGAAAGGAGGATTCAAAGTTTGGATGACAGTCGCAGAGAGACTGTTAGAAAATCTGCTCTTACGAGCCGATCAAATGGCGAATGCAATGATGGTGCGGGGTTTTACCAGTCCCAACGAGCATCAAGTGCAGTGGCACGACTTACGACTTAAAGGGCGTGACTGGCTTGCTATTGCAACTTTAATTTTATTCTGGGGAATACGGCTAGCGATAGGAACTCAGGTCTGATTTTGCACCGAGAAAGTGGTAATAGGTAAGCTGTTACGCATTTAAGTTGCACATCAACTGGTGAGGTTGTCCTTTGTCAATTGTCCTTTGTCCTTTCAAACACAAATGACAAATGACTAATGACTAATGACTAATGACTAATGACTAAATTATTGACAACGCTTTTAAACAGTATGATCAAGGCTTGGTATTGGCGATCGCTACCCTTAGAAAAGCGCACAGGTTCGGAAATTTTTGCTGCTCTTTTTCACCCCATCTTTGCACCGGGAATTGCTACCCTACTGGAAAGTCCCTACCCAACGCCAATCGATCATCCCCAACTCAGCCGATATTCTATCTGTGCAGGCGCTCCTCGGCTAGTCGATGGCATCCCCCAGATGTGGACACCAGAAGTAGGAGAAGTTTTTCCCTTCCTAGAAAAGTTGTTAGAGCAAGGGGTAAGGAGAGATGAGGGGGATGAGGGGGATGAGGGGGATGAGGGGGATGAGGGGGATGAGGGGGATGAGGGGGATGAGGGGGATGAGGGGGATGAGGGGGATGAGGTAGTATTTTCTTCCCCTGCTCCCCCTGCTCCCTCTGCTTCCCTACCTCTTCATCTCCCCTTCACCGGCGGTTGGTTAGGTTGGCTAGGCTACGATGTAGCATGGGAAATTGAACAGTTACCATATCATAAAATTGATCCCCTACCATTTCCTATAGCTTTTTGGTATGAACCAGATTGTTTTGCCGTTTTAGATCACGTGCAACAAATTCTTTGGCTAGCCGCCAGTGATGTAAGTGAACTCGATGAGTTCCAGCACAAATTAGAGAACAAAAAAGGGGAATTAAGGGACAAAGTAGAATTTTCTCCCCCATCTCCCCCATCTCCCCCATCTCCCCCATCTCCCCCATCTCCCTCATCTCCCCCATCTCCCCCATCTCCCCCATCTCCCCCATCTCCCCCATCTCCCTCGCTCCCTCAGTTTTTGACATCGCAAGCAGATTATGAAACAGCTGTAAACCAAGCGAAAAAATATATTCAAGCTGGAGACATCTTTCAGGCAAATCTTTCATTGCGATTTCAAGCGTCTACATCGGCTTCTGGTTGGGAAATTTATCAAGCCTTGCAAAAAATCAATCCTTCTCCTTTTGCCAGCTATTGGCAAACGCCTTGGGGGGAAGTCATCAGTTGTTCGCCGGAACGGTTAGTAATGTTGCAAAATCAGCAAGCCGAAACCAGACCGATCGCTGGGACGCGATCGCGTGGTGTCACTCCAGAACAAGATATGCAACTGGCACAAGATTTACTCAGCAACACCAAAGAACGTGCAGAACACATCATGCTGGTGGACTTGGAACGTAATGATTTAGGGCGAGTTTGTGAATGGGGAACGGTTAGTGTTGACGAATTGCTGACAATTGAGCGATATAGCCATGTGATGCATCTTGTCAGCAATATCAAAGGTACTTTAAAAAGCGAATACACTGCCATTGATTTGATTCGCGCTACGTTTCCAGGTGGCACAATCACAGGTTGTCCCAAAGTCCGTTGCATGGAAATTATTGAAGAACTAGAACCCGTGCGGCGCAGCTTGTTCTACGGTTCCTGCGGCTATTTAGATTGGCGTGGTCATTTAGATTTAAATATCTTAATCCGCACCCTGCTACTAGCCCCCGTGTCTGAAGAAGCAGGGGGAGCAGGGGGAGCAAATTCTTCTTCATTTCCTTACTCAAAACTCATCTCCCAGCACTCAGCACTCAACATTGTCTGGGGACAAGTTGGCGCGGGAATTGTCGCAGACAGCGATCCTGAGAAAGAATGGTATGAATCTCTGCACAAAGCTCAGGCACAACTGGCAGCCCTGAAAATGCTAAATAATCAATAGGGAATAGGGAGTAGGGAGTAGGGAGTAGGGAATAGGGAATAGGTTATTAGTTATTCTTTCTCCCCCTGCTCCCTCATCTCCCCACTCCCCACTCCCCACTCCCAATTTTGTGCCATTTTGCGACAGTTGTGGCAGTATGGAAAGAAGTTGAAAAGTTAGCTGTTGCCATTGGGAATTTCAAAGGGTGTTTTCCTTTGGCACGCTAAACTTTCAATAAGAGGGTCAGAACTGTTTTATGCCTTGTACCGCCAGGTTGTGTATTTGAGTCACCAAAGCATAAGGCGAAATCTATCGACAAGCCTCTACTCTTCGATTCTACGCTTCGCGTTTCATGTTGTACCATTGCGCTTCACTACCACTAGTACAGGTCGGCGGAAATCAGCCGACCGTTTCAAAACAGCCAGAAAGCCCAAAATTAAAACAAGCGTGACTTTTAACACTTCGACTCCTTTGGGCTACGCCCTTCTCTACGAGAGGCTGCGCCAACGGCTACGCTCAGGACAAGCTCAGGACAAGCTCAGGACAAGCTCAGGACAAGCTCAGGACAAGCTCAGGACAAGCTCAAGGCAAGTCGCTCAGTCTTAACTTTTGACTTTTGCCTTGCGGTACTAGTGGTGTGTCAAATATATTTTGACGGATATCAAGACATTTGAGAAACACAAAAAACTCTTTCCCCACTCCCTACTCCCCACTCCCTACTCCCCACCTTCACCCGTCATTTTTGGCTTGACGGACTACTAGCTTCATCTGCCCACTAGAAACTAGATCAAGGTCTTCGCAACCACAGTTTTGCTTTTTAAGGAAATATTCTGGCGAATGTTGGTATTATCGTCTGAATGTTTTGAATTCACTGCGAAAAGATATATATACTCCCACCTTGACTACACCTTGACTCTTAAATGACTCCAGAAAACGCAGAAACTTACATAAACCATCCAACTTGGGGTTTACTTTACAAAATCTGTATGGTTGATGAGAACCAGGATTTGTTCACCACACTTTATGCCCAGCGCTTGTTTTTTTTGGTTGCAAATGACGTTAAAGGTGTTAAATTCCAGTCTCTAGGACGTACTGAGGCGAGAATGATGTTGGAAAATCGCTTACGTACCCTGCGGCGCAGTGGACAATCTCAGGAGTACGATCAGCTTCAGAGTGTTTTCCAACGCACCTTCCAATGAATAGTTCGATTTCCGAACGTATTGTTTCCATTCGTTCCTCTCTGCCAACTTCAGTCAAATTGATTGCTGTTAGTAAGCAAGTTCCTGCCCAGGCCATTCGGTCTGCATACTCCGCAGGAATTCGTGATTTTGCCGAGAGTCGTATCCAAGAAGCTGCCAGCAAACAAGCCGAGTTACAAGACTTACCGGATATTACCTGGCACTTTATCGGACATTTGCAAAGCAATAAAGCCAAAAAAGCCATTGAACAATTCCCTTGGATTCACTCCGTCGATAACTTGAAGCTGGCACAGCGCTTAGATCAATTGGCGCAACAGCTAGGAGTGAGTCCCCAGGTTTGCCTGCAAGTGAAAATTCTCCCCGATCCCAACAAGTCTGGTTGGAGTGTGCCAGAACTTTTAGCTGATTTACCCACACTCGATCAATATAAAAATTTACAAATTCAAGGTTTGATGACAATTCCGCCTTCAGGATTAAATGATCCGGAAATTTTGAATGTATTTAATCTCAATCGTGAGCTAGCAAAGAAAATCCAGGAGCAAAACTGGTCGCACATTAAAATGCAGCACTTGTCTATGGGTATGTCAGGCGACTACGAACTGGCAGTCCAAGCAGGCGCGACGATGGTACGATTAGGAACAATATTGTTTGGCGATCGCTCCTAGCCTTTGATCATCAGCCTTACAGGTCAGTATTAATAGAGATCAGGATTTGATGACAAGAATTTTGTAGCAGACTGGTGCAATTAGAAACAAACGATATATATTGACAAAAGCAATCGCTAAGGGAAAATGGGGTAAAAGAACTTTCCTTCGGACAAACCTTAGGATATAATCTTGACTCATTATTATGTTTAGGCGATGCACAGACCTTTGCTATAAGTGTCAGTTCATCGCCAAAACCAGTAGTATGGTTACAAATAGCAATATACTTGCTGAAGTATCCACCGATGTAGCGTAGTTTACCGAAGTAGGCATTGCTCCTACTCAATCAATCCTAAGCCAAGTCAATACAGGCTATTCGCACCAGGAGAGTACACAGACCATGAACAATATATTTTCCAAACTCAGAGACTTTGTGGGTCTAAATGAGCAAGTTGAATACGAGTATTACGAAGAAGAACCAGAAACAGATAATAATTACCAAAACCTGTATCAGCAAGAAAATCCCCAACCACCAGCAGCACAGGAAAGCCCAGCCGCTCAAAATCGACGCTGGCGGGAACCAGTGCCTACAATGGGAGATGATATAACAGCAGGTTCAAAGCCAATGGGGAATGTGATTGGTATGCCAGGAGCAATTAACGGAATTTCGGAAGTTTTAGTACTCGAACCACGCACCTTTGAAGAAATGCCCCAGGCAATTCAAGCGTTGCGAGAACGCAAGTCAGTAGTATTAAATCTGACAATTATGGATCCAGATCAAGCTCAACGAGCAGTAGATTTTGTTGCAGGTGGTACTTACGCACTAGATGGACATCAAGAGCGCATCGGTGAGAGCATCTTCTTGTTTACACCAAGCTGTGTCCAAGTTAGCACCCAAGGTGGCGTTCTTCATGAAGTACCACAACCGCCAGCACGTCCCTCTCGTCCTACAGGTTCTCCAAATCAAACCTGGGGCAACGAAACTAACCGGATGGCACAATAAAGTTAAATTAGTTGTTAGTCCTTTGTCATTTGTCCTTTGTCATTTGTCCTAGGTTTTGATCGTAGTGACAAATGACAAACGACTAATGACTAATGACCAATGACTAATGACCAATGACTAATGACTATAAAATTTGGCTTAATTGGTGGTGGGGTAATGGGAGAAGCGCTCTTATCCCGCCTTATTGCGCGTGGAATTTATCAATCATCAGAAGTCATAGTTAGCGAACCGCTATCTTCACGCCTAGATTTTTTAAAACAGCAATACAATGTTGCTGTGACTACAGATAATAGCCAAGTTTTCGCCCAAGTCAAAGAAGTTGTCTTTTTGGCAGTAAAACCGCAGGTGTTCAGCGCGATCGCTCAAGAATTAACAGATATTGATATTCTTAATCAAGAACACTCACCCCTAATCATTTCTATATTGGCGGGTGTGCCTTTGAGTCAGCTAGAAGCTGCATTTGTGCAATTGCCAGTTATTAGAGCAATGCCCAACACCCCAGCAACAGTGGGAGCGGGAATTACCGCCATTTGTTCAGGTGCATACACCAATGCCAAGCACCAGCAAATAGCACAGCAGGTGTTTTCTGCTGTGGGGGAAGTCGTAGAAGTCTCAGAAGCGCTGATGGATGCAGTCACAGGGCTATCTGGTAGCGGACCGGCTTACGTGGCGCTCTTGGTAGAAGCACTTGCTGATGGCGGAGTATCCGCAGGTTTACCTAGAGCAATTGCCAATCAACTAGCCTTGCAAACCGTCTTGGGAACAGCGAAACTGTTACATGAAACCAAAATGCACCCAGCAGAACTCAAAGATCGCGTTACCAGTCCCGGAGGTACAACCATTGCAGGAATTGCCAAGCTAGAACAGGCAGGATTTCGTTCAGCTTTAATAGAAGCAGTCAAAGCTGCCACAGAGCGATCGCAAGAACTGGGAAAATGAGAGAGTAGGGAGTGGGGAGTGGGGAGTGGGGAGTGGGGAGTGGGGAAAATTCAATAAAATTTATTCTATTCCTAGTCCCCTAATCCCTATTCCCTACTCCCTACTCCCCTCTCTCCCTAACGAAGTTGACAAAAGACTCGTTAGTATAGTAGACAATCTGGTTGCAAATGTGATTGAGTGAATTATCCTGCACCGTCTCCAGAACTTGACTTAGGGTCTATATTTCCCTTTGATCTGGATCAGTTTCAAAAAGAAGCGATCGCGTCCCTAAACGCCGGACGCTCCGTAGTCGTATGTGCGCCCACAGGTTCGGGCAAAACATTAGTCGGGGAATACGCCATTTATCGCGCCCTGGCACGAGGTAAACGTGTATTTTATACTACTCCCCTAAAGGCGTTGTCGAATCAAAAATTACGTGACTTTCGAGAAAAATTCGGGTTTGATCAAGTCGGACTGTTAACTGGAGATGCATCCATTAACAGAGATGCACCGATTTTGGTAATGACCACAGAAATTTTCCGAAATATGCTCTATGGCACACCCATTGGGCAAATCGGCATCTCATTAGTAGACGTGGAAGCGGTGATCCTTGATGAGTGCCACTACATGAACGATCGCCAGCGCGGTACTGTTTGGGAAGAATCAATCATCTATTGTCCCCGGGAAGTGCAACTGGCAGCCCTCTCAGCAACGGTTGCCAATAGCGATCAACTCACCGATTGGCTAAACCGCGTTCACGGGCCAACTGACCTGATTTACTCCGATTTTCGCCCAGTTCCCTTGGAATTTCACTTTTGCAATCCCAAAGGGTTATTTCCCCTGCTAAATGATAACAAAACCAAAATTAACCCCCGCCTTATTCAGAAGAAGAAAGGGAGAGGGGGAGAAAGGGAGAGGGGGAGAAGTGGTAGACCAGAGGCTCCTGGAATAGTTTTTACCTTGAGCCAGTTAGAGCAACGGGATATGTTACCAGCGATTTACTTTATCTTCAGCCGCCGGGGATGTGATAAAGCCGTGGCAGAAGTGGGTGATTTATGGCTAGTAAATAATGAAGAGTCCCAGATTTTACGGCAACAGATTGATGACTTTTTAGCCCGCAATCCCGAAGCAGGGCGTTCTGGACAAATTGCACCCTTATACCGGGGAATTGCTGCCCACCACGCCGGAATTTTACCTGCTTGGAAAGCACTGGTAGAAGAACTATTTCAGCAAGGGCTGATTAAAGTAGTATTCGCAACCGAAACGCTAGCTGCGGGAATTAATATGCCCGCCCGGACAACGGTAATTTCTACCCTTTCCAAGCGTACCGATACTGGACACCGCTTGTTAAATGCTTCCGAATTTTTGCAAATGGCGGGACGAGCAGGCCGCCGGGGGATGGATAAACAAGGTCATGTGGTGACAGTCCAAACTCCCTTTGAAGGAGCCAAAGAAGCGGCGTATTTGGGAACATCCAAGCCAGATCCCCTTGTAAGCCAGTTTACGCCCAGTTATGGCATGGTACTCAACTTGCTGCAAACACACACCCTAGAGCAAACCAGGGAACTGATAGAACGCAGCTTTGGGCAGTACATGGCCACTTTGCATTTAAGACCAGAATACGATGAGATTGCCGAACTGCAAAAACAATTAGCTCAACTTCATGAGCAAATCGTCGCAGTTGATGAAAATGAACTGGCTGTTTATGAGAAATTGCGGCAACGCCTGAAAGTGGAACGCCAGATATTGAAAACCTTGCAAGAGCAAGCGCAGGAAGATAGACAAGAAGAATTGGGGATGATGTTGGGCTTTGCAGTATCAGGAACTCTGCTGAGTCTCAAAGGTAAAAATATCACAGTATCTTCACCTGTAACCGCAGTGTTAGTAGGAAAATCGCCTGGTTCTGGTCAAGCTCCTTACTTGGTATGCTTGGGGCACGATAATCGCTGGTATGTGGCAACAACAGGGGATGTAGTTGATTTGTATGCTGAACTGCCGCGAATTGAGGTGTCACCTGATTTACTACCACCGCCAGAGATGCCTTTGAAGCCAGGACAGTCGCGCCGGGGTAATCAAGAAACATTTGCGATCGCCACCCGTATTCCCGATCCGGTAGAATCTTTACATCTGGCACCAGAAGTAGCAGAACAACTCAGTCGCACTGCTGCCGTCCAAGAGCAATTAGAAGCTCATCCTCTACATCAATCAGGCAATGCTGCCACACTTTTCAAGCGCCGGGCCCGCTATGTCGAACTAGAAGCCGAACTTGAACAGTTGCAAGGGCAAGTAGAGCAACAGTCACAACGTCATTGGGAAGAATTTCTGAATTTAATCGCAATTCTGCAACACTTTGGCGCTTTAGATAACTTAGTACCCACAGTATTAGGGCGAATCGCTGCCGCCATTCGAGGCGAGAATGAATTATGGCTGGGTTTAGTATTCGCTAGTGGTGAATTGGACAACTTAGATCCGCATCATTTAGCCGCCGCCGCCGCCGGTTTGGTGATGGAAACGCCCCGTCCAGATAGCAAGGTTAACTTTGAGCTTAGTAATGAAGTAGCAGAATCCTTAGCAAAATTGCGGGGAATTCGCCGCCAAATGTTCCAATTACAACGGCGGTATAACGTAGCGCTGCCTATATGGTTAGAGTTTGAGTTAATTGCGATCGTGGAACAATGGGCGCTAGGAATGGAGTGGATACAACTCTGCGAAAACACCACCTTGGATGAAGGCGATGTGGTGAGAATTCTACGGCGGACGTTGGATTTATTATCACAAATACCCCACGTTCCTCATTTGCCAGACTCTTTCTGCCGTAATGCCCATCGGGCGATGCAGTTGATTGATAGATTCCCTGTGAATGAGGTGCTTGAATAAACAAGACGCTTTTACAGAGTATTTGATCCCACATTCTGGAGGTGCGATCGTAAATTATGTTTAACTACTTATCTATTCTCAAGATATTTTGTGCAGAG
>NZ_JAIVFR010000470.1 GCF_020829685.1 Nostoc sp. CHAB 5715
CAGACGAAAAAGACACAACATCTGAGCCATGCAGATTTGCGGCATCCATAGCGCCAGGGGCGATATGTGCGAAGCCGGGCGGCGTCTGCACCATCCGGAAATATCGTGAGGTTGATGGGGTGATAGGGATAGTAACTGTGTTTTTAACTCTTGGGCTGTCATTGGAAACTATCTAAAATTAACTATATTTTAACGGGGTTTGAAAATTTACTACACAAACGCGTAGGCGTAGCCCGTCGTAGACATTGCACAACCAAAACCTTTCACTACAAAAGTGCGTTAGCGCAAACTTACGTCAGGTATCGCCTAAAATTTATTTCCATTTTTGCATCTATCTATTCTGGTTGAACCCAATCAATTTCTAAACGCTTAAAATCTCTGTCAAAAGAAACTATTGTCTCTCCTTTTTGACGAGCAATTTCTGCTAAATAAGCATCGATAAAATCGACATTAGCATTAGCCATGCGTTCAATGGCTGCTATTACTTGTTCTAAATCGTCTAATAAAATTCCTTCTGCGGCGACTAAAGGCAACAAAACTTCAGCAATTTGCACGCGGGAATATTTATAAAACGAAGACAAAACCCAAATCACTTCTGCGACGACAATTGGCGAAAGTCGGAGCGTAACTTCTCCAGATTCAGCCTTTTGTATTAGTCCTAAAGCTCGTTGTGCTAAATCAGGTGGTTCTCCAGTGAGAAAACGGAGCAGAATGTTAGCATCTACCCACAAATTAGTCATGATTTCTCAGTGGAATTTTTTTGAGCTAAAGTTTCGCCAACTATTTGACGAATTGCTTCTTTACCTGGATAGGCAATAGTTGTATGTAAAACACCATAAAATTCACTGAGACGTTTTTTTGGAGTTTTCTCGATTGTTTGAGTACGGAATTTAAGGGATGTAATAAGATCAGCAACTTCCTCTAGTTGTTCTTCGTTGAGGTTGTCTAATTCTTGCTTGATATGTTCTTTGCTGACTGTCATTTTTTAATTTTTTCATTCAACTATGATTTTATTATCGCGCTTTATGCAATTCCTGACTTAATTTTCCACAGTCCCTAGCACTTGGAGCATCACTGCAACTAGCTAGAACTGCATTATTATAACTTGAATTTTTTCCTTAATTAAAGGATTAGCGATCGCAATAATAGCGTTGATAACCTGTTCTGGGTTAATTATCATTAGTCATTAGTCATTAGTCATTAGTCATTGGGAATGGGGCATTGGGCATGGGGCATTGGGCATTGAGAAGAGACAAGGTAGACAAGGAAGAGGGGGGAGATAAGGGAGAGACTTGTTCAATAATTCACCCTTGTCTCCCTTGTCTCCCTTATCCCCCTCATCCCCCTCATCCTCCTCACTCCCCATTCTTAACTAGCGCGGTTATTTTCTAATCCTGGTATTTGCTTAGAAAACAATTCGTTAGAGTTAACCTGACCATCTGAAACGACAGAACGTATGCCCTCTAAAGCAGCGGGAATGGAACGCGGATCTATAAAAATCACCTTACTGCTATCGCTTTTACCAATTGTCGCGCCCATATCGAGATAACCCAAAGCAAACAGAACTTCCACTGCTTTATTGGCATTGGGGTTATTATGGAGCTTTTGGGCAATAATTTCTGATGACTCTGCGATCGCCTGCGCTTTGAGAACCTGTTGCTGACGTTCCGCTTGAGCCTTCAAAACGATCGCCTTTTGTTCAGCTTCAGCCTGCAAAATTACCGATTTTTGACGAGCTTCCGCATCCAAGATTTGTGCCTCAGCTTTACCTCTGGCGCTATTGACAGCAGCTTCGCGATCGCCCTCAGAAGTTAAAATTGCTGCCCGTTTGCGTCGTTCTGCCGACATTTGCAATTCCATCGATTCACGCACCGCTTGAGACGGAATAATATCTCGCAATTCTACCCGTGTCACTTTCACACCCCAAGGATCGGTAGCAACGTCCAAATCCTGTAATAAAAGTTCACTGATGTGGGAACGAGCAGTAAAAGTTTGATCCAACTCCAGTTGCCCCATTTCGGCGCGAATTTGAGTCAGCACCATGTTTACCATTGCCGACTGGAGATTTTCTACCTTGTACCAGGCTTTTTCCATGTCCACGATGCGCCAGTAAAACACTGCATCTACCTCAATGCCAACGTTGTCACGGGTAATGCACTGTTGGGGAGGAATATCTAAGACTTTTTCTCGGATAGTTTCTTGGTAGACAATTCTATCTAGGAAAGGAATAACAAAGTTTAGTCCCGGTTCCAACTTTTTGTTATAGCTACCCAATCTTTCCACCAAAGCTTCATTACCCTGATTGACAACTTTCACAGAACCTGCTACAGCAGAACCACCAAGGGCTAAAAATACTAGTAAAAAGAACTGTTCCATTGTGAATCTCCTGATTTTTAATAAAGGGAGTGGGGAGTGGGGAGTAGGGAGTGGGGAGTGGGGAGTGGGGGATGAGGGGGATGAGGGGGATGAGGGGGATGAGGGGGATGAGGGGGATAGATAACTCTTAACTCCTAATTCCTGTACAGACGCGATTAATCGCGTCTCCACTCCCCACTCCCCACTCCCCACTCCCCACTCCCCATTGACTAAGAATTCAACAGATTTTCTGGTATCACAATCAAAGTATTACCTTCTCTTCTAACCACATAAACTCTCTGATTAGGTGGTACGGTAAATTTGTCATCGTCACATCTTGCTTGCCAAGAATTTCCCTCATACCGCACCCGCCCTGTTTTTCCAGGTAGAATTTCTGTTAAAGTTTCAGCTATGACTGCATCCCGAATTTTTGATTTGCGTTGTCTTGGTTGCAAAAACCGACGGGAAAGCAAAACTAGTGCTGTAGAAAACAACAGCCAAAGTACAACTTGCAACCATACACTTCCCAAACCCACTCCAGACAGCAGCGCCACCATAAAAGCGCTGATTCCCATCATGAAGGCTACAAACGCTGATGGTAAGAATAGTTCCATTAAACACAGAACTGCTCCCGCCAGAAGCCAGATTAAGGTAAAACTTGGCATAGCGCCATCCTAAACTCTACATTGACGTAAATGCATTTCTACGATTAGATACAGCCAGACGTAAGTTATTTACAGAAAACAAAACTTGGTATTTTTACCAATAATTTTGATTAATTTCAGTAAAAAGATGTAGCTAGCGGTACACAGTTACAGTCTATTCTAGCCTTCAAATCTTTGCCAGCTAAAATTAATCGAAGTTCATGAGTTGATTGGTTTGTTAAATTTATACCTTTATGATTTCTACTCAACTGATAATTTATTGTATAAATCCAGCCTGTAATAGTCCCATTAATCCCATTGGAGATAGTGTTTGTGCCACTTGTCAAACTCCTTTAGTTCACCGCTATCTTTGGGCTACTGGCTCATTGTCTGCCAAAATCTCACCAGGTACGAGGGTAGCAGATAGGTATGAGGTAATTAGTCCCCAGATTTGGCTGGATACTCAACCGGGACTGTCGCCAGATGCACCTGAAGAATTGCCAACGGAAGTAATTCCTTACCTACGATTATATCAAGAGCGATTACATCTCCCACAGCCTTATGGGTTTGCTTGTTACCTTGAGGGAGATACAACTGATATCCTCTTATTAGAAAATGTGCCGATAGATGAAAACGGAAATATCTATCCAACTATTGTTGAGGCATGGGAGCAAGCAACGGCGGTACGACAAGTTTATTGGCTGTGGCAAATTCTCCAACTTTGGACACCTTTATCAGAATTGGGACTTAGCCGCAGTTTACTAGTAGTAGACAACTTGAGAGTTCAAGGTTGGTGTGTGCGACTGTTGGAACTCTACCAAACACCAGCAGATGAAAAACTGAGTTTACAAAATCTGGGAGAGTGTTGGCAATTTTGGTTAGCGTCTGCCAAGGCATCAGTAGCCAAAGGGTTACAGAACATAGTCCAGCAGATGTGTGAAACTGAGGTTGAGTTAGAGACTATTAATATTCAACTCAATAATTTGCTACTAGCATCTGCGGCAGAATTGCCATTAGTTTTGAAGGTGGCAGGCTCTACAGATATTGGCCCAATTATGGCGCAAAATGAAGACGCTTGCTACCCCAATGTTTTGAGTGACTTAGATAAAAAACTCCACCCACAAGGGGATGGAGTTTTTGGGCATGGGGAATGGGGCATCCCTTCGGCTTACTTCGACTACGCTCAGTACAAGTCGCTCAGGGCAAGTGGGCATGGGGAAGAAGTTACCAATGCCCAATCCTCAATGCCCCAAGCGACGGGGCGACTATCCCAGAACACCCACGAGGGGATGGAGTTTCCCGTCGCTTTCAATGAACCTTTATTGTCCCACTTGTTGATTGTTTGCGATGGCATTGGCGGACATGAAGGCGGGGAGGTTGCCAGTAGGTTGGCGGTGCAGTCTGTAAAGTTGCAAATTCGCGCTTTACTCAAGGAGGTTACAGAACAAACTGTACTTGTACCACCAGAGTTGTTGCAGGAACAATTAGAAGCAAGCTTACGGGTGGTAAATAATCTCATTAGTGCCCGCAATAATCAACAAAAACGCCAAGGCAAAGAACGCATGGCTACAACTATTGTTATGGCGGTGCAAGTTCCACAACGAGAGCAGACGAGTACTGGGTGGCAATCAAATAATACCAATGAACTTTACTTGGCTAATGTTGGCGATAGCCGAGCTTATTGGATTACTCGCAATTATTGTCAGCTAATGACAGTAGGTGATGATGTGGCAACGCGGGAAGTACGCTATGGTAAAAGCTTATATCGAAAGGCGCTTTTGAAAGCAGATGCTAGTGCCTTAACTCAAGCATTAGGCACAAGAGATGCGGAATCTATGCGTCTTAAAGTTCAGCGATTCATTGTAGAAGAAGATGGCATATTGCTACTTTGTTCTGATGGTTTAAGTGATAATAACTTGGTGGAACAATTTTGGCAAGATTATGCAACACCCGTGTTAACAGGTGAACTGACAGTTGAAGATGCTGTCCGCAACTGGATTGACTTGGCAAACGAAAAAAATGGGCATGATAATACATCGGTTGTTCTCACTTATTGCCGTGTCTCCCCAGAATACTTAGTACCTGTGACTCCGGCGTTGCCAGAAGACATTATAGAAGCAGAGATACAAGAAGAACCAGAGGAACAAGAGGAACTAGAAAAACAAGAACTGGAAGAACCAATTTCTTCTACAGAAAGTTCGCAAGCTTTGCTAGATTTGGATCTAGATTTGGATCTTTCAGAAGAACCAGTTCTGAGCTTTGAAATTCCACCAACTTTAATTAAAAAACCTAAGCGGGGTAAAGGTTTGGTAATGTTGGGCAAAGTGTTGGCGTTGCTTGTGGGGGGTACAAGTTTGGGATTATTTGCTTGGTGGCAAATTAATCCTCAAGGATTTCAGCAGATGTGTCGGCAACTTCCTCAAAGAATGCAGCAAGTGTGTCCGGGTGGGAAATAGGAAAATAGGTTATACCGAAATATCGTGATGTTGATGATGAATGTCGTGATGTTGATGATGAATGTCGTGATGTTGATGATGAATATCGTGATGTTGATGATGAACCTGCATTCCGCAGATGTAACTCATATTACTGGTAATTTTGAAAAGTCTAGTCCAGAAAATTTTTATTAGTCTAATCTTTTGGGGTTGAATTCACTTTTATTTCCAACAATTAGGGAATCTACC
>NZ_JAIVFR010000471.1 GCF_020829685.1 Nostoc sp. CHAB 5715
AGTCAGAATACAGAATTCAGAATTCAGAATACTCTACCCATAAAGGGATAGAGTTTTAATTAGGAATAATATTTTAATTTTTTTTGCCCACAAGGGGCAAGGTTTTAAACCAATATTCATTACCCAGCGATGCACTGAGCGTAGCCGAAGTGTCGTCCAGAATTCAATTCTGAATTCTGACCGGAGGCGGAGCGTCTCCGGCTCCGCTCCTGAGTTCTGAATTCTTCTTATAAATTCGCGTTCGGGGAAGTCACGCATTCACGCATAATTGTATTCCGAGCTTCTTACGCCATTTGAAATAGTATGTTTATTTCCGCGCCCGTTGAACTAGTAATCGCTATTATACTAGGACTTACGCACGCTCTACGAATTCTTGGCGTTCTTGGCGTCTTGGCGGTTCGATAAATTAAGCTTTTGGGCGATTTTTGCGTAAGTCCTATATACAAACAAAGTCCACCTCCGTGGACTAATACAAAATCAAAGTTTGCTAACCTGTGGAGACAGATTTTGTCTGGTGTAGCCACGCCAGTGCGAGTTCTAGTAGCCAGGGCTACTGATTTTTGGAATGGAAGGGACAACCCCCTGCCGTTAATTTCTGAAGAAAGACATTATTATCAAAATAATGCTCTAAAGACTCAATCTTCAAATTATCACTTACGCGAGCAATACTAATTCCTACAATTTCTACTGTTTCCCCTGTGGGTGCATAGTCTTTATAGGAACCATTAAATGTTCCCCAATGCCGCCACTTAAAAGTAACATTAGGTGGCCCCGAAAGAACTTCTGTTAATTCCCAAAGAAAGCCATTAGGAAAAGCATTATGAAAAACCTCAAATGAAGATTCAAAAGTTTCTGTTTCAGAGCTATACTGCTCACTTTCACCCAAGAAGAGATTATAAGTACCTTCGACTGCGACATCCTGAGCAGTGTATTGTTTTCCTCCATTGGTACTCATCTTAAACTTATCAGTAACAATCGAAAGCCACTGTTGAGGATTAGATTTATTAGAAGCTTCCATCTCAAAATTTCGGACTAAGTTTTGTGCGATCGCTTCTAAAGAACCTTCTGGATGCTGAAATTTACTCTCTTGATGAAGAAATTCATTGGTGTAAGAATAATCCGGGCGTTTTCCTTCTCGCCACTGTACTTCTTCATCATGAGCAATGACTATATCTCTATCTTGTACCCAGAGCGGCAATTCTGTAGTTTTTTCGCTACTCATACAAGTTGACTGGCTATAAACATCGTTTCTCAGAATAAAGTTTTATGGATACAAGTCAATCAAAAAATATACAAAAGTAAAAAATATTTATAATTAACTCAAAAAAATTGACTTTTTACACCTTAAACTGTGTAGCGACTGTTTTAAAAGTCAAGCGTTCGCTTTGTTTGTGGAGATTTATGAAAGCGATGCCGTACCACTTCGTGGAAGCAAGCTACGCGGAGCGTCTCGTAGAGAAGGCGGGCTATTCGGCGTCGCACATGTGTACTTGATCGCGGTGCGACAAAGTTTGAAGTACTCCAAAACGACTTTGAAGTACCTCAAAACGACTTTGAAGTACCTCAAAACGACTTTGAAGTACCTCAAAACGACTTTGAAGTACCTCAAAACGACTTTGAAGTACCTCAAAACGACTTTGAAGTACCTCAACACGACTTTGAAGTACCTCAAAACGACTTTGAAGTACCTCAAAACGACTTTGAAGTACCTCAAAACGACTTTTAAGTACTTCAACACGACTTTCAAGTACTTCAACATGACTTCGAGGTATCTGTTGCTTATATAGCAGTCCTAAATCATTCGTGAGAATTTGAGATCGTTTTAACAAAGTTTGGGGGTTTAAGTCCCCTACCTAATAAGGGCAGCACGTTTTGATGCCTAATTAAAATCCCCGTTACAAAACGTAATTGCGAATGGGCGAAAAAGCGAATTGCGAATTGGTTTAACCCCCCTGTAGTCCCCCCGATGAAGAAGGGGGGACGGCTCAGACATTGAGATCAAAAGTGCGATGCCTGCTCTGGGCTACGCCATCGCCTGATATTGTAGGTTGGGTTAAGCAAAGCGCAACCCAACAAAGCCCCGGAAATGTTGGGTTTCGTTCCTCAACCCAAGCGTATTGGGTTAAAAACCATATCTTTTGTAAGGGCACAGCAATGCTCATTGGTGTCAACTTAACGTAAAAGTCATGTCCCGCAAGGAACTGAAGTTCCTTGCTAATAGCGGAAGTCATCTGAAGATGACTAAATATACCCAAAATCTTTAGTCTACTTCAGTAGACTTTAGCTGTTAGCCTTGAACTTCAGTTCAGGGCGGGTGAGGAAGCCAACAGTTAAGCCATTTCAAGGCTTTTGTTGACACGTATGAGCAATGCTTAGCCCCTACAGCATGGTCTATTTACGATCGCAGGATAATTAAGAAAAGCCTGAAAACTTCCTCAAGATAGGTAATGGACATCACGATGCATTTGTACAGTGCGTAAGTCCTACATAGGTGGATGCCTATAGCGGTTCCCATTCAGATGCGGTACAACATTACATTACCAGGTGTAGGGGCACGGCAGTGCCGTGCCCCTACGGGTATACCTCACGTAAACGAGAACCGCTATAAGCCAGAGAGTCACCCCAATATGGTTCGGATAAGTAATCTTCACCTCCTTGTGGTCTGGGAAAAGGTAAAGGATGTATTCAAAACCTTTTCCTTTTCCCCTTCAGCCGTTTCACCTTAATTTTGATAGAAATGGTTAGCACAGGGCGTTTATTTTGAAACTGTGGAAAGCTTTGCAACCATCTGAGCACGAGATGAAACCTCAAGCTTGCGAAACATCCTTTTCAAGGCTTGCTTGACAGAGTTTTCAGTAATCCAAAGTTCAGCACTAATTTTTGCATTGGTTTGTCCTTGAGCTACCAAAGAAGCAATTTGCATTTCACGAGGCGTTAAACGCTCTGTCTGTAATAGTAATGGGTGTTGCGCTCGCGCCATTGTCACCCAAGTAGAAATGTGCAAACAAAGCGCACTCAAATCTGTGAGATTTTGTGAGTCGAATGCAGGCATTCCTTGCTCACGGGTAAAACCTACCACCCCCACTAACTCACCATTGCTGACAATTGGCCCTGCCATGACGTGCCAGTGGTCAGGACGAGGACAAATCAACTGCCATGTCTTAGGTTCTACTACCAAAGCTTCATGAACAGGGGCATGGCGTTCTAGCAAGTAGCGTACAACTGGATTGTGTTGGGGTGATAATGCAATTTGCAGCGCTTTTTGGAGCTTGCTGTTAGCTAGAGGAATTTGAGTAAAGAAAAATAGCCCACATCGTGTAGCTGAAAAATACTCACTCATTTCTGCGGGTATGTGCGATCGCAATGTCTGTTCATCTTCAGCTTG
This sequence comes from Nostoc sp. CHAB 5715, assembly GCF_020829685.1. Classification (GTDB taxonomy): domain Bacteria; phylum Cyanobacteriota; class Cyanobacteriia; order Cyanobacteriales; family Nostocaceae; genus Nostoc. The sequence goes on from NZ_JAIVFR010000471.1 coordinate 3,386, forward strand.
AGCAATTGCATGAAATAGAGTTTGTAATGCAATCATGATTAGCAAATTGTACCCGTTCGAGGTCTAGGCGCAGTATAGCAACCAGACCTATCCTAGCTTTTGTTACACCAAACTGCTTCGCAAAGTCATTAGTCCTTAGTCCTTAGTCCTTAGTCATTAGTTTTTTTTCGCCCACTATAAGAGCGAGGTAGGTACCACCAAAAAACTCTTTATCAATGACTAATGACTAATAACCAATGACTAATGACTAATGACTAATGACTAATAACCAATGACTAATTTGTTTGCTTTTTTTGGATTACTTAACCATGACTATGAAATCTGGCATTGATGATACACAGATATCCGGGCGTTGGATTCAAATTAGTTTTTTTATCGCGGTAGTGTTTTTCAATCTCTGTTTAGCAACCCAAGTATTCAGTGTTGGACTGGCTTACTTTTACAACTCTGATTGGTGGAACCTACATATTTGGCTCGTGCGAGGATACAGCGGACTCTCACTAATTTTGTTGGTATGGGTGTTTTTGATTCCGTTTCCCCCAAGAGTCCAAAGCCTTACAGCAAGTATCCCAGTGCTGCTTGGATTGCAATTTCTCACAATTCATTTGAAGACTTCTTTTCCTTTAGCAGTCTTCCACCCACTCATCGGCTTTTCCTTATTCTCTATTTCCACAACCCTAGTTCATCGGATATCGCACATCGTATTTCCCAACTACAACCAAGACTAAATCCGAAGAGTAAACACAACTTTCAATTCTTTTAACCCTATTACAGGAGAAATACAAGTGTCTCAATACGCTGATCCATCCGTTATAGTTGATACCCAGTGGCTTGCAAATCATCTCAACGATCCAAACATCCGCATTATCGAAGTGGATATGAGTCCAAAGCCGTATAAAAATGCTCACATACCTGGCGCTGTCTTCTGGAATATCTTTAAAAACTTACTATTGCCCGATTTTAAAATGAATTGGGATGCGATCGCTTTTGAAAAGCTGATGGCACGTTCAGGCATCACCAATGACACCACGGTGATTGCTTATGGCAGTTATCCTGGAACAGGAGCTTGGATTTTTTGGTTATTGAAAGTCTTTGGGCATGAGAATGTACGAGTTCTCAATGGCGGCTACCAGAAATGGAAATCAGATGGTTGTCCACTGGCAACTGAGTTATCCACATTTCCTACCACTGATTACCGTGCCAAAGCTACTGATGCTCATCTGCGAGTATTACATAACGAAGTTCAGGCATCGATTGGTCGAAGCGATCGCATTTTGTTGGATGTCCGAACACTTCAAGAATATTGTGGTGAATGGTTTTTCGATCAGCCACCAAAAGCAGGTGAACTTACTGGGCATATTCCGGGTGCAGTCCATCTTGAGCATATCTTAACTCTCAATGAGGATGGAACTTTTAAATCATTCGACGAATTGAAAAATCTTTATACCAGTAAGGGCATTACGGCTGATAAGGAAGTGTTTCCCTACTGTGCGATCGGTGGGCGTTCTGGATATACCTGGTTTGTCCTAAAGTATTTATTAGGCTATCCGAATGTTCAAAATTACGATGGCTCTTGGAATGAGTGGAGCCGCCTGCCTGATGTAGCCATTGAGAAGTAGTGATTACTAGAATGCTCCTAATATTACCAATAACCGCACCTTTACGGACGGACACTACTACCGTTAGAAAGATTAAAATCTCTTAACCTTTCGTTACACTAAAGACATTGAGAAGGACGAAAGCAAACCTCTCGAAGCTGAAATCAAAGGTGAACGACATGAATGGCACAATTCGCGTTGGTAATCTCTTCGGAATTCCCTTCTACATCCATCCGTCATGGTTTTTAGTTCTAGGTTTAGTAACTTGGAGCTATAGCAGTGGACTGGCGGCACAATTTCCCCAATTGTCTGCGGGATTAGCTTTGCTATTGGGATTGATGACAGCGCTAATGTTATTTGCCTCTGTCGTCGCCCATGAATTAGGCCACAGTTTTGTTGCGATTCGTCGGGGAATTGATGTCAAATCTATCACGCTGTTTATATTTGGCGGTTTGGCTAGCTTAGAAAAAGAGTCAAAAACCCCAGGTGAAGCTTTCTGGGTAGCGATCGCCGGGCCCTTAGTTAGCTTACTACTGTGCGGTATCGTTACAGCTATTGGTGTTACTAGTGCTGCATCAGGCCCGTTAGCTGCAATTCTTGGTGTTTTAGCTTCCGTTAACTTGGCATTAGCCCTGTTTAACCTGATTCCTGGCTTGCCCTTAGATGGCGGAAATATACTGAA
>NZ_JAIVFR010000472.1 GCF_020829685.1 Nostoc sp. CHAB 5715
GTGCAAGGACGTATCCTGATTTACTCAAGGCATTGGATGTGGCATTCGCAGAAGTGACTACAGAGAATTTACTCGGTTGGTTTACTCACTGCTGCTACTGTACTTCGGAAGACTGATAACCGCTATAAGCATCAACAACTTTCTGACGCAAGTCGAGAGAGTAGGCTTTCATAGCGACCAGTTATCAGTAGAATTGTTCTCTCCTAAGTGTACTGAACTGGACTGATAACCGCTATACTCTGCTGAATAAAAGTACGAACGTTGTTTAAGTTTTTACTGACCTTGATCTGTGGAAACCGTCTTTGTGTCCTTGGAGGTGATTGAGTTCAGAAATGTTTCAGTCCCCGTGAGGGGATTTGGTTAATGGAAACGGAGCAACTGGGCGTTCGCTTCAAATCTACGGGGCGTTTCAGTCCCCGTGAGGGGATTTGGTTAATGGAAACAAATCGGAGTGTATTGTTAAGAGCTTGCTGGTAGCGGTTTCAGTCCCCGTGAGGGGATTTGGTTAATGGAAACCAAAACGATTTATGCCCAATCTCTCAAGAAGAAGAGTTTCAGTCCCCGTGAGGGGATTTGGTTAATGGAAACCACAAATTCCCTGGCGGCGTGACACAGTTGCAGTTCTACACCCGTTTCAGTCCCCGTGAGGGGATTTGGTTAATGGAAACGTCTACTCTGTAGCTATCTGGACGCCAGTTGCTTGTTTCAGTCCCCGTGAGGGGATTTGGTTAATGGAAACATTGTGGCAGCAAATTCTTGGAAGCTGCCCCGGAAATGTTTCAGTCCCCGTGAGGGGATTTGGTTAATGGAAACATTTCATCAGTTCTATCAGTCGGCGCTTCTTGCCCGTTTCAGTCCCCGTGAGGGGATTTGGTTAATGGAAACAAAAGTCGGGTTGATTGGTATGAAGGTAGAGCCTAGTTTCAGTCCCCGTGAGGGGATTTGGTTAATGGAAACCGCTCGGTGCTGAAACTGTTACAGAGCAGCCTTCCTGGGAAGCATTTTGGCAAACCTCAAAAATAGGTCGATTTTAGCCGCTCTTATTGCGACTAATTCTCAACTGTCCTTAGCACTGAAACTGTGAAACTATTTACTTGTCAAGGTTCTGGCGATTTTGGCAGAACCCCAGGGTTTTTGACCCCGCTTCAACTTGCCAAACATCAAATTGATTCCATAATCATAAGATGTGTATTTATTATTGTCTATGAGTTTGTGGAGATTTAATCTCCAAACCCATATTCTCGCTCAATCAAACCCAACAACTTATCCTCGACAGCCGTCAAATACGGTCGCTTCAACTCCCCCAAGTGCTTCAGCACAGCACGGGCAGCCTCTTCTAAATTCTCGTTTTCCCGTAACCTACTGATGCGATCGCTAATCTGCTGCATCTGCTGACATTCCGACTCCAGGTAGTTCAATGGTTTCAGGTGGTCAATTCTGACGGTGTACTCCCCATCCCACATTGTGACTGTACAATTGAATTCGCCTATATGATTGACGATGCCCCAACAGCCGCCCTTACCCCTGAGTTCCGGGTTGTCCTTTGGAAGAATTTGGCAGACTTCACCGATTTGGTGGGCAAGGCGAGAGGAGTGAGCTTGAGAGGTTAATCATTGAATTTCACTCCTAAGTCAATACCAAGTACTCGCTCAATCTTCCTTAACGTGTCTTCAGGCAAAGCATCTCGTATTCGTTCTGCCTCAATATCGTGCCAGTAAGATCGACTGATTTCAGCTTCTCCTGCCAAAACCTCGACTGAACGCCCATCAGCTTTTCTAGCTTGTCTAATTTTTCCTCCTAAACCTGAAATTTCAATGTCTTAGGACTTACGCAAAAATCGCCCAAAAGCTTAATTTATCGAACCGCCAAGACGCCAAGAACGCCAAGAATTCGTAGAGCGTGCGTAAGTCCTATGTCTGTGTAGCGTCTGATTTTCACTATATCCACCTAAACCACCTCCTTTAATGTAAAACGTCGTCCTACACTTACTATATAATGTCGTACATCAGTTGATAACTGTAGACCGGCAGTCTACAATATTTATATAGAGAAAGCGCCCCCGACCGGAAATCTGAAGCGCTTCTCTATGTCCATTAAGACTTTATCAATTATGACTCACATCATCTACAGCCATCAACAGCTACAACTGAAATCTATTGCCCGTCTTAAGCAAATCTACAGCGAAATCGCCTGCACAGTCGAAGTAAACGACAAACGCTGCAAGGATTCTTGGATTACTGCGATCGCTGATTACCAAGCCACCAAGATTCAGAAACTCACCCCTGCTGCCCCCGACAACCAAGCCCTCGCCCAAGCCGAACTCGACCACCACATCGCATCCCAAGCCCAAGCCGTAGCGAACGTACCACTGAGTTTTTAGCTTTGGTATTCTGTGCTTGAATTGAACAAAGAAAGCGCGCTCCTGGATGAATTTTTCGTTTTGCACCTGGGGCTTTCTTTATTTACAATAAACTAGATAGACCACCTCTTCTATACTTCTGTAGCCATCTCGTGATTGTTGAAGTATCTCTTGCCAACGGTTTCCAATTTCTTGCTGTTCCTTTATCTGACCACTTTTTATCCACCACAGCATCTGTAATTTTTCTTTCTGGTTTACCAAATTTGCTGTTTGAAGACGTTTTTTGAGTTCTTCTTCACTCTCTACTATTTCCATCTTAAATGGGCGGCTCATGGCTATTTAAACTATTGAGTTGGCTTCTCCCTATTAGATGCAGCTTCATATTAAATTGGTATTAAATGCTTATTAGCTTATCACCCCTTTGCTTAAAACAAAAAAAGAGTTTAACTTTACATTAAGTTCACTAATTCTTTAAAAATTTTGCTTTTAAAAATTAGTATTATTTTAGATGTAGTGAATTTTTAATAGTTCATCAGTATAGTCAGATGTATTCAGTTTCTTAGCTACACTATAACGATGAAATTTTAGCCAAAAGCCATAAAATTTCTCCCCACTTGCTGTGTTTCTTCAGAGGAGTTTACAAAAACGTCTATGTCTTTGATCGCGTCAACATCTAGCATTATTAGTACGGTTACCACTGTTATCAACACGGTTTCTGACGAAAAGTTGCAACAGGTTTTGAGTCAGAGTTTCTTGGAAGCAAGTGAACCACTGCAACATTGTGAAAACTTTTTTGATCTGTTACCTACCCATTGTTGGTCAAGCAAAATGCTAGCCACAATCTTTCATTCCTGGAAAGCTACGCACTTGAAAATGTTAGGTATATATGGGCTATCTTGCCGTTTACAACGTCTTGCTTTAACCAGAGATACTCAAGAACGGCAACAATTATTGTTAGCTAGCGCTTTCAATGCTGAAACTAGTCACGAAGATTTGGGGTTAGACTACGAAGGTGTAACTCACGCTGCACTCTATGAAGATTTTGCTAACAGCTTTTTAGGAAATTACCCTTGGCAATTAGATGAATATTGTTTACCCCAAGCGCGTGATTTTAAGAAATGGATATATCACAACATGGTGGTAGATGATATTTACAAGGGGTTACTTACAAATATGTTTTCAGAAATTTACAACCACGGTGAGTATACTAGAGCCTTATTTGCTTTTTCAGAATTAACTGACAAATATTACCACTTCTCCCCTGAAGAAAAAAAGAAAGCTCTGTTCTATATCGGTGTTCATGTTGCAGACGAAACCGAAGTGGCTCACTTTCAAGTGGTCGTCAAAGCCTTGAATGAGTACAACAAAGCTACTAATACTCCAATTGACTATACACAAGCAAAACTTTTGTTTAAGGAGTATCTGACTCGGCTAGGTACTGTAATGGAAGCACTAACTATAGAGATGAGACAAGAAATAAATGCAGCAAAACATCTGCTATCCATGCCTTAAACCTCAAGCTCAACATTTTTTTGAAGATGCTCAACAAGCTATTGCTGCAACTTTAGATTTTCGACAACATCTGTATGCGATCGCCCAAAACAAAAAGCTCCGTTCAGAAGCTGTTGAGGATCAAAGTTACCCCAATGAACTGATTGTGCTTAGACCAAAACAGACTCAAGCACCTCCTTTACTACTATTGGGTGGAATGGGCCCCATAGCAGGTTTAGGAGCTTTTGAGGTAGCCTGTCAGATGTTCCAGAACAGTAGAGAAATTATTCTGTTTCAAGCTTGTTCACTGCCTAATCGAACTACGGTCATTCAACAAAAGACTCAAATTGGTGCATCTCAAGAGCCAGATTTGGTGGTGATGCTGGCGATCGCTATTCGAGAAGCAATGCAGTACATTTGCTCTAGCGTTGAACCTGTTGAGTTCATCGTCCTGTGCAATGGCGCTCATTATTTCTTACCTGAAGTAATGCAGCAACTCTTGCTTGATTATTCAAAGATATTTTTCAGACTGCAATGGATCTCTTTAATTGACACTACAATACAGCACTTGCAACAGCAAAACTTTTGTCAGCCTTTAGTTCTATGTACTACAGCAACGCGGTTAGGGTGTGTTTACTCTCGACCACTTCAAGAAGTGGGCATTGTTTGCTTAGAACCCAACGATGAATTGCAATCGATATTAATGCAATCTATTTATCAAGGAATAAAAGCATTTGATTGCGATTTTGCTTGTAAAGTTGGTGAACATTTTTTCGTTGAGTTACTCAAGACCCTGCCTGCTGTTGACTGTATCATCGCTGGATGTAGCGAAATTCCGTACTTGCTGGAATGGATGAAGACTAGCTCTTCTAATCAAGTAAAAGGGTTCTTATCAAAATTAGAAATTATTGATCCTGTACAACTAACTTTGAACAGCAGACTTAAATCCTTGCAGCATTTGGGGACAGTAAGTCATGAACGCCAAGAAAAATCAAATAGTCCTCATCACGGAAATCAACGATGAATAACTCGTTGCAACAATTAATTCAGAGCCGTCATGTTCACCCAAATAACCCTTTTATAAAGTTCGATAAGAAAGATGTTGAACTATCGGTTCCTGAGCGCTTCCAAAAACAAGTGCATATATATCCCGAACGTATAGCGATCAAAACTGAGGAGCATGTGTTCACATATGATGCCCTAAATCAGTTCGCCAATCGGATAGCCAGGGCTATCTTAACCCAGCGCGTTCAGCTTTGCTGCGCCGAAGGCGATCGCCAAGCAGAACCAATTGCACTGTTATTTGAAAGTGGTGCTGCGATAATTGCTGCAATGCTGGGTGTATTGAAAGCTGGAAAGTTTTATGTACCACTAGATACCTCGCTGCCACAGGCAAGGATTAACTATATCCTGGAAGATTCACAAGCGGGTTTGTTGCTAACAGATAGCAAGAATATCTCATTTGCCAAAAAATTACAAATCAGCGGCTTAGAAATACTCAATATTGACGAGATAGATTCCAGCATTTCTGGTGAAAATCTAGATTTACCTCTGCAACCAGATAATTTTGCCTACATCATTTATACTTCTGGATCAACAGGGCAGCCCAAAGGCGTGATCCAAAACCATCGTTATGTTCTGTATCTGACGATGAACTATACCAACAGTGGTCATATTTGTGCCAATGACAAGGTAGCGCTTTTGTACTCCCCAAATTTTGCTGGTGCTGTGAGGGATATCTTCTGCTCGTTGCTCAATGGTGCAATTCTTCTGCCATATAACGTTAAACAAGAAGGGCTAATAGGTTT
>NZ_JAIVFR010000473.1 GCF_020829685.1 Nostoc sp. CHAB 5715
CTTGTTAATATCACAAGTAAGTCGGCGCGAAAAAACCTTGTGTTTTTCACTCTTGAGTCATTGAAACCACTATTAAATTATTCGTTGTATTCGGTTGAAGTTCACTAGAACGTTCAGTTTGAGTAAATTCGTCAAAAAATTTGAAAAACTGCTCTAGTGCAGTGCGTTCATCTTGGGAGAAAAATAGAATGATTTGATCCCAAGTCTGATTGGAAGTTAAATTAAATTTCTGCTGAATCCAAGTTTGAAATTCTGAAAATTGCTGTTCTTGTGATGTTTGAGGAATTCCTATCTGGCGACGGGCAAAGCAGTAACCTGCTAAAAAAGTGCGGAGGTTGGATATAGAAGCTCGTCCCAAATACATGGCAGGACGTTTCTGTATATTGTGGATTAGGTCATACAAATCAACCATTTGTCCCTCTAACTTAAAATTTGGTTTCGGTGATTTGGAAATTGCCGCCTAAATCTTGGGCAGGGCAGTATAGGTTATTGATCCAGTCTACTCTGGAAATTCCTTCAGGATCTATGTTGTCAAAGATGAGTTCTTTTCCATCAATTTCAACGGCGATCGCTTCATGTCGCCCATTAATGGAAATGTTTTGTCGGAGGCGTTCATGGTAGATGTTGCAGAAGGGGTCTTCTGTGCTACCTGTGAACAGGCTAATCTGTTTACCAGAAATGTTTTGATCAATTAGGAATTGGCGCAAGGCGATCGCACAGGGAACACATTCAAAAATCTGGAATTCTACAGCGATCGCACTCTGCAAAGAGACAATGGAATATATAGTGAGATTTCCGAGACGACGAGAGTTAGGATCAGAAGACAGTCTGTCGAACATATGCTAACTATATGACATCCACATCGCGTGTTGTTCATAGCGACCCCGATATATTGGGGGGAACCCCTGTTTTTGTTGGTACTCGTGTGCCGATAAAAACCTTGCTCGATTATCTAGAAGCAGGTGACTCACTGGATGAGTTTTTAAATCACTTTCCCAGCGTCAGCCGTGAGCAAGCGATCGCTGCTCTCGAATTAGCAAAGGATAAGTGAAAATCGGTTTATACAGCGATCTGGCTGGGTTCGGATTTCGGATCTTTGTAATGATGCAAGTGTCAGTATTTCTTTTTTGCCAATCGCTTGAGTTTACCTTAGCTAGTTTATTTACAATCAAATCCCAATCTGAGCGATCGCAGAGGGTGCGATGGCATTGGTACTAAGAGCAATTAGCTTTGCAGCCAGAAATCAATTACTGCTACTACGATCGCACTTTCGGGAAACTTTCAAGGCGATCGCTTAAATCCAAACCCTCAACAAACCAGAGAAAGCAAGGGGCTAAAATCCTTCGTATACCAAAAAATTTCTCTGTTTATCTTCCCTATAGCAACTTTCGCGCAGCCTGTAGCAGCTTCCGCCTTCCTTGCAGCAACTTCCGCCTTCACGTTTCCGTGTTTCGCGCAGCCTGTAGCAGCTTCCGCCTTCCTTGCAGCAACTTCCGCCTTCACGTTTCCGTGTTTCGCGCAGTCTGTAGCAGCTTCCGCCTTCCTTGCAGCAACTTCCGCCTTCACGTTTCCGTGTTTCGCGCAGTCTGTAGCAGCTTCCGCCTTCCCTGTAGCAACTTCCGCCTTCACGTTTGAGTGTTTCGCGCAGCCTGTAGCAGCTTCCGCCTTCACGTTTGAGTGTTTCGCGCAGCCTGTAGCAGCTTCCGCCTTCACGTTTTTGTGTTTTGCGTAGCCTGTAGCAGCTTCCGCCTTTAATATAACGTGAGTTTAATTACTGTGATCGCATACATCACCAACCAAAATTACTGATTTGGCTTTGTTTGGAGAGCGATGTCTACGACGGGCTGCGCCTACGCAATTGGATTACTCTTGTACCTAGGACTTACGCACTGTACAAATTCATCGTGATGTGCATTAACGATGCTCCCGGAAGTTTTCAGGCTTTTCTTAATTATCCTGCGATCGTCAATAGACCATGCTGTGCCCTTACGAAAGATGTGGTTTTTAAACTTCTTCATATATGGTATTTCTTGTCAATGCATAAGTCCTAATTACCAGAAAACCCCCTAAATACAAAAAAAACCCGCCGTAGCGGGTTACACAACAAACTAAGAACATTGAAAACTTGATTTAGCCCGAATACCTCATCTCAGCTTCCAGTTGACGAATCAGTTGTTCGTCACCCTTTGCTCTGGCTACTTGCAAGCGATGCTCTAGGCTTTTTTGAATATTCTCTCTGTGAGCTTCTTGTGCTTTTCTGGCACTTTGTAGTCTACTTTGATTCATAGTAATTACCCTCTTTAATTTTTCCTTTTATATCTTGTATTCTTAACATAACACATATTTTGTAACAGTTGCTACAGAATTTTACGACTTTATGTATATTTTAGCAAAAACATGTCTAAGAAGCATATAGGTCAACAGCCACTTGTGACTTTACTAAGCGATTTCGGCGATCGCGATGTTTATGTAGGCATAATGAAGGGTGTCATAGCCCAAATCAACCCCAGACTGACGGTGGTAGACTTAACGCACCAAATTCCGCCGCAAAACATAGCCGCAGCCAGATTTTCCCTGATGAATGCTTATCCCTATTTCCCCGTTGGCACAGTGCATGTGGCAGTAGTAGATCCGGGTGTGGGAAGCAAGCGACGAGCGATCGCAGTAGAATTTGCTCAAGGGTTTCTGGTAGGCCCAGATAATGGTATTTTTAGTGGGGTAGTTAGTCAAAGTCCGGCGATCGCAGCCGTCGAACTTACAAATTTTAACTATTGGCGAACTCCCCAACCAAGCAAGACTTTTCACGGTAGAGATATCTTTGCACCAGTGGGAGCTAATCTTGCTAGTGGTGTCTCCCTCAAACAGCTAGGACAAGAAATTGATCCAGCAAGTTTGGTAAAACTGGATATAGGCGAGTGCAAGCAAACAACCACTGGTGTAGTGGGTTGCATTCAATATATTGACCACTTTGGCAACTTAGTGAGCAACATTGCAGGGAGTTACGTACAAGGCAAAAGTTGGTGTGTGCAAGCTGCGGGGTTGAGTATACCAGGCTGTGAAACTTACAGTGATGTCAACGTGGGAGAGATAATAGCTTTAGTTGGCAGTCACGGCTGGGTAGAAATTGCCATTAATAGCGGCAATGCTCACTCAAAGTTGCAGTTAGATTGGCAAGATTCGCTTCAAGTTGTGCTAACTTACAGCAGTTTTCATGTATTTAGACCACAGATGAGACGGGGAGTGGGGAGTGGGGAGTAGGGAGTGGTGTAGTTCAATTACTTGAAAAGCGCTGTAAATACCGCACCTCGTGAGTGCCACATCAAAAGAAACATCAAAAGCGATATCTCCGATGGGCTATGACGCTCGCGGACTCGCTACCGCTACGCTATCGGCGTCGCACTTTTGCCTAAAGTCCCAAAAGGTGATGGAATATGTCGCCGCATTCTCAATTTTTTGGATAATAACCAACCTAGAAGATCAGGCGATCGCTGAACTTATAGTAAGCTTGAACTGGTAAACCGTGAAAACCAATGCCCAAGAAAATTAGAGAACTGAAGGCAATGGTAGCGAAAGCTGGATATATTCTTCAGCCAGGTCGAGGAAAAGGAAGTCATACCTATTGGAAACATCCGTTGCTACCTGAACAACCTCTCACCATTCCAGGGAAGGACGGAGATGATGCTCCGTTATATTTGGAGAAGAACATTCAACGGGTACTCAAAAGCTTGGAAGACTTTGAAAACGACGAAGGTGAATAATAGATGAGCTATCACTACAGCATGGTGATTCAATGGTCAGAGGACGATCAACTCTTCCTAGTGCATTTGCCTGAGTTCCCCTGGCAGGAGTTTCATACACATGGCAAAACCTACGAAGAAGCCGCTAAAAATGGGCAAGAAGTGATTGAGGCGTTTGTTGAGATGCTTCAAGAAGAAGGGAAGCCACTACCAGAACCCAGGATGCTTCCTACACGACCATTACAGGTTGCTTAGTCAATTGTCAAATTATACAATCTGTCATTAGACATAGGAATGATATCATGTTCGACTTAATACTTAGTCAAAAGCGAGCAAAGCGCACAATCCCAAACCGCAAGCGAATTGCTTCATTCCACTTCGTTGCATTCGCAATGACATGCGGAACGCTAACGCAGAACTTTTCAGTCTACTGATTTTACAGCAGTTTTCATGTATTTGAACCACATCTGTTGTAGGGGCACGAGCCAGCTCATACGTGTCAACTTAAGGTAAAACCCTTGTCCCGCAAGGAACTGAAGTTCCTTGCTCATAGCAAAAGTCATCTGAAGATGACTAAATATAGCCAAAAATCTTTAGTCTACTTTAGTAGACTTTAGCTATTAGCCTTGAACTTTAGTTCGAGGCGGGCGTGGAAGCCAACAGATAAGCGATTTTTAGCTTAAGTTGACACCAATGAGCAATGCGCTTTACCCCTACCGCGTGGTCTATTTACCTGAAAATAGCTGTAATTTCTGCATTTTGTAGCTCAGTTACTTGCAAAGTGCTGTAAGTCTTTAACCAGATACGATATTACTTCTCAATTCTAAATTCTGTTGTAATTAAACAACTACAAAATTGTTTTCGGTTAGTGAAACTCCACCAAATAGTTGTGCAAATTGTATTTGAGTAAAACTACCTCCGCTACCATCTCGGTCAAAGTACAGCGCACCTGTGGTGAAGTCATAGATAAATCGTTGAGTGGAAGTGGTTGCAGATGTTCCAATGGTAAACTGACTTGCCTTAAGTGAACCGATTGATAATCTGCAATCAAAACCAGCAGCCGATACTTGAATAAGTTCATTGGTGGCGTTGAAGTCATAAAGACTATCAATGCCTTCATTGAAACTATTGAAAACAAAGGTATCAGTACCAGATCCTCCAATTAGGGTGTCATTCCCAGTGCCACCGTTGAGGGTGTTATTGCCTGAAGAGGTATATAATATAAGGCTGACGGGGTCGGGGTTATAAAAGTAGTCACCGGTTGAGAGATCATCATTGCCATCACCACCATCGAGCAGGTTATCCCCTGATGAACCCGCAACACTCAAGCTATCATTAAGGTTGGTTCCAATGATATTTGCCATAACTTTTACCTGACTCAATCAATTTTTTCACTACTTTTGCAGTCAATTCAATTCTCAAGTTGCTGTTAGTGCTGTTTGAAATCAAGCTTGAATGCTTGAGAGGTTGTTTAGCTCTCCAGAAGTTTACTTTCCCTCTATTTTTATCTCTGGTTTAATCAGGCGAGTTTTATGCAAAAGTGAATTATTTTTACAAGACTTTACATTTTCAGGACTTACGCAAAAATCGCCGAAAGGCTTAATTTATCGAACCGCCAAGACGCCAAGAACGCCAAGAATTCGTAGAGCGTGCGTAAGTCCTAATTTTGACTTGCTCAATTTCTTACTGAGAAATCCGGGTAGCAAGTCAGGTTAACGGCAAAAGAATACATCTTGAAACGCGATCGCCCTACCCGCCTGCTCTTAGGGGAGACAAAGCATAGCTTTGGCGGGGTGGGGTGCAATGACTGTGGGAATCATAACTAATTATGCGAACATAATATCACTGCTGTTGCGAAATGATTTTATCAGACGACGCTGGGCGATCGCTTCAGCTTGAGTTGCAGAAAACCCAGGTTAA
>NZ_JAIVFR010000474.1 GCF_020829685.1 Nostoc sp. CHAB 5715
CCTGTGCTTTAGTAATTTCTACTCCTGTCTCGATTGTTAGCGCTATTGGTGCAGCAACTCGTAAGGGCGTTTTGTTCAAAGGGGGTAATGCGCTGGAAACCGCCGGACGCTTGACTACTTTTGCTTTTGATAAAACTGGTACGATTACGCAAGGACTACCCGTTGTACAGAAGGTTTATGACCTTGGCAAGGTAAGCGCAAACATGGTATTACTGATTGCAGCTTCAGTTGAGCAACAGTCTGAGCATCCCCTCTCCAAGGCAATTGTAGCCAAGGCTCACGATCAAGGGATGGAGTTAGAAACACCTATTAACTTTACTGCACTACCTGGGAAAGGGATTCAGGCGAACTTTAAGGAGCAGTTATACTTCATAGGCAATCAACGGTTGTTTTTAGACCAAGGTATTCGCTTATCTGGTGAAGCTGAATATTTGTTAGCTTCTATTGAACAACTCGGTCAAATTCCGGTGCTGGTAGGAACAAATGAAGGGTTATTAGGAGCGATCGCACTTTCTGATGGTATTCGCTTGGAAGCGACGGAAGCCCTGCGACAGTTGAAGCGGGTTGGATTAAAGCGATTAGTAATGCTAACGGGCGATCGTACTGCCGTTGCTAAACAGATTGCCCAGCAAGTTGGAATTACAGAGTACCGGGCAGAACTGCTACCAAAAGATAAACTTGAAGAAATTCAACTTCTGCGTCAAACAGGAGTAGTAGGTATGGTTGGAGATGGTATTAACGATGCTCCTGCGCTTGCTGCTGCGGATATTAGTTTTGCAGTTGGTGGAATAGATATTGCTCTGGAGACAGCAGATGTCGTGATCGTAGGAAGTGACCTGAGACGACTTGCTTATGCAGTAGAACTAAGCCGTCGCACTGTATCTGTAATTCAACAGAATGTTGTCTTTTCTTTAGTAACAAAAGGTTTGTTTCTGCTATTAGGAACCTTTGGGTTTGTTGGGTTAGCTGTAGCTGTTTTAGCAGATACAGGGACTTCCTTATTAGTTACTGCAAATGGAATGCGGCTATTTAGAACCAAGGCTGTCAAGGATTAATATTAGCGAGCGATGCTGCAAAGCAGCCGCTACGCGAACGCCATAATTAAAGATACAGCAGTTTTCGTTTGCATGAAGTACAAATTTACAGGTTGTGAGGCAGGAGGCAGAAAGTTTGTATATTTGATTTTTGAGTCCTGCATTTATACTTCACTTACTTGCAAACTGCTGTATATCTATTGCTGAGGAAGATTAGGTAACATACCCAATATGCACAGACAGTAAAACTTTTAGTAGCTTTAAATTGTCTTAGATATCCCATTTTTTACTCTTAAAATATGTTCCATTACTTCAAATTTCCTCAAGCTTCGCATTAGAGGCGTTGAATGCAAAAAAAATAATTATGAATTTCACTAACCAAAAGTTGATACATTACCACTATCCCTACGCTAAAGCTGTAGAGAGTACACAAAACTTAGAGTTACTTTGGGTTATTTTAGGGCTGCGAAGTAGCTTATTTTTAATAGAATTAGGAGTTGGACTTTGGGACGGTAGCCTGTCACTTTTAGCAGGTTCGGGACACTTGTTCTCTGATGTGGTGACTTTGGGATTGACAGTGTTAGTAGTCTGGTTAACAGAGCATCAATCTTCAGGTGAAACGAATTTTAACTACCAGCAAATAGAAGCTTGGGTAGGGTTACTAAATGGGGTGAGTTTAGTAACTTTAGCTGGTTTCATTGCTTTAGAAGCTGTGGAACGTCTTCAAAATCCTCAACCTGTATCAGGCTTACCCATGCTGGCTGTAGCTACCTTGAGCATAGTAATTAACGGCTTAACTATCCAACCATTGCACAAACATAGTCATCATAATTTGAATCTGCGGGGAGTTTTCTTACATGGGATTGCTGATGCTGGCATTTCTATCGGTGTAATTCTGGCTGCTGGTTGTGTTTATTTTTTTATTGGCTATGGGCAGATGCAGTAGCTAGTTTACTGGTTGCCTTGTTTTTGAGCATCAGTGCTATTTCTTTAATTAAAGATAGTCTGAGGCAGTTTCAACTTACTTGCAAGCTATGACGTTCGGTTCAGTTTGACACCTTGTCTCTTGACAGAAGCGATCGCCATAGTTAAGAATTCGACTACCAGCTGCCATGCACCACAATGTCACACCAATCAAAGATTAATATAAGCTTGATGGGAGCGGTATTTCTGTCACTGCTCGTCACCCCAGTGTTAGCACATAACATTCAACTATCGGGGGATGTGGCTGGTACTTGGCACGTTGAACCAAATCACAGTCCCAAAGCAGGAGAAACAGCGAGAGTCTGGGTTGCACTCACCCGCAAGGGAGGGAAAATCTTGCCAGTGTCGGAGGCGAATTGCCAAATGGCTGTCTACTCTCAACCCCATAAACAGGAAGATCCGCCTGTATTACAGCCTACGGTGCAAGCGATTTCAGTTGAGAGATATCAGGGTATTCCTGGTGCAGATGTTGTTTTTCCTAAAACAGGAGCTTATCAGTTAGAGTTAGATTGCACTCCCAAAGTCGAAAGTAATTTTAAACCCTTTCAGATGCAGTATGAGGTAATAGTAGCTAGTGGTGTAGCAGCATCGACACCAGCACCAGTTACAAGTTCTCAAAAAACTGAGCAAGAATTACCATCAAGTCAGTCAACCAAGTCTGGGAATCAATGGTTTACTGGAGCTATGGCGATCAGTGTCATTATTGCAGGTTTGGGAACCTTTTGGTGGATGAAGCAAAGGGTGAAAGTCAAATAACTGCTACAAGCTTTCAAAATTAAGGAGCATCAGCCAGATAGCTGTGTGAGTTAGCTCCATATCTTCGTAGAAGTGTGAGAGCTTGTTGTTCCACTTGTCGCACTCGTTCCCGACAAATGCCCATACGTTGACTAATCTGTACCAGAGTAAGTTCGTGTCCACCTGCTAAACCAAAGCGCAAGATTAACACTTCCTTTTGCTGGGGAGTCAGCTTTGCTAATAGGTTGTGAATGTCTTGATAGAGTAATTCCCGCTCGGCGTAGCGTTCGGGAGATATTCCATCATCCTCCAGCATATCCTGCAATTGAGTATCCTGCTCAAACCCAATTCGCATATCTAAGGAAACAGGTTGACGAACAAGCTGCAAACATTCTCGAATCTGACTGGGTTCCGATTGAGTGCTTGGGCGATTTCAGTCACGCCAGCGATGTAACCAAGTTTTTGAGATAACTCTCGCTGGGCACACTTGATTTTGTTCAGTTTATCAGCGATGTGAATGGGTAAACGAATGGTGCGGGATTGTTGTGCGATCGCCCGTGTAATTCCCTGACGAATCCACCAGTAAGCATAAGTAGAAAACTTGTATCCAAGAGTTGGATCAAATTTCTCTACCCCTCGTTCTAGCCCCAATGTACCTTCTTGAATTAAGTCTAGAAACTCAACATTGCGTTTTTGGTATTTTTTAGCAATAGACACCACTAGCCGCAGATTAGCCTGAATCATCTTCTGCTTGGCAATTTGTCCTTGACTTAGTTGTTGCAGTAGCACATCTTCTTTCAACTGCATCTTGTCAGCCCATTCTTGCAGAGTCGGTTCACGCTGTAATTTTTCAGATAGTTCTTCCTTCCCAGTAAGCATTGCCATCATTTGCTGAACTTGTTGAGCAAAAAAAATTTCTTGCTCATGGGTTAACAGAGCTACACGTCCAATTTTATGAAGATAGATACGCACTGTATCTGCTGTAGATGAAAATTCGTTATTCTTGCTTTTAACTTTAGTTAATTGGGATGCTGAGTTAGGCATGAATAGGTTAGCCTCCATTGAATAAATCTTGAATAAACAAATGTTCAAAAAATCATAAATAAATATAAATTAATCGAAAGGATGAAAATATTGTAAACTTCCTCACTAGCTCTATCTGAAGTAATTATCGTGACATTTTACAGAGTTTACTAAAATTTAAAAAAGTGTAAAGTTACTCATTAAACAAGAAGCATAGTTATCAAAGCTTTTAATATTTTTAATTTTCACAAATCAAAGGAAGGGTGAATATTTTTGGCACTTTATTGTTTCAGGAGATGAAAGCTGTAAAATTCGCATTTCATCCCTATCCCCAAAATCAATTTTCCAACACAGATTCCGCTACCTTCCCATTTTCCACAACAGCCGCACTTTGCTTAGGTAACAAAAACCTACCAAACTTCGAGTACAAAGCAGGTAAAACCAACAAAGTTAACGCCGTAGAAGTAAACAACCCACCTAACACTACAATCGAAAGAGGTTGCAAAATTTCCTTCCCTGGCCCCACTGAAATTATCAACGGAACTAAACCCAAAGCTGAAGTTAAAGATGTCATCAAAATAGCGTTGAGTCGTTCCATTGACCCAGCAATTAATACTTCTTTTAAAGACATTCCTATCGCAACTTTTGTAGTGTAATTATCTACTAATAATAATCCGTTTCGAGTAGCCACACCAAACAAAGTTACAAATCCTACCAATGAGGCTACAGAAACAACTCCTCCTGTAAAAGCTACCGCAATTACTCCACCCACTAATGCAATGGGCAAGTTAATCATAATCATTGCTGTTGAAGCGATTGATTTCACAGAAAGATACATTAGTACTGTAATCACAACAAAAGAAATAGCACTGAAAACCAGAATATTTTGTGATGCTCGTTCTTCTGCTTCAAATTGACCTCCATATTGGATAAAATAACCTGAAGGAAGTTGAACTTGTGCCTTAACTTTATTTTGAATATCTGTCACTACAGAACGCAAATCTCTGCCTTTAGCATTAGCAGATACCACAATTAAACGTGAAACATTTTCCCGATTAATAGTATTAGGGCCAGTGCCATAGGCAACCGTAGCAACTTTAGCTAAAGGTATTTTATTTCCATCAGGGGTATCAACTCATAAATTCTCAATTGTTTGTAGATTGTTGCGATACTGTGGTTGCAACCACACAACCAAATCAAAGCTTTGTTGCTTCTCTAAAACTTGAGATACTGCTCTTCCATTGAGCGCTGTTTCAATGATATTAGATAATTGTCCAATAGTTAAACCGTAGCGAGATGCAGCAACACGGTCAAACTTAATTTGAATTTGTTCAATAGGAATCTGTGGTTCGAGTTGTAAATCTACAATTCCCAAAATAGATTTCATTGCGTCTTCAACTTGCTTTCCAAGCTTGCGAAGTTCTTCTAAGTCGGAACCAAAAATTTTGACTGCGATTTGACTCCTGACCCCAGACAAAATTTCATCAATACGGTGAGCAATAAATCCACCAATATTAGATGCAGCCCCTGGTATTTTGTTAAACTCTTCGCGCAACCATTCTACAGTAGCTGCGCGATTTTTCATTCCTTTGTCACTCAACCCAATATCAAGGTGAGCCAAATTCACAGGTGCAGCATCTGCATCATTGGGGGCGCGTCCGGCGCGTAATTGAATATACTTTAATCTAGGGTCGTCTTTGAGTTTATCTTCCAAAGCAAAAGCAGCACTATTGGTAGCTTCTAAAGATGTACCTGGGTAAAGTGCTAAAGTATTTACCAAAGTTGATTCTTGGAATTCAGGTAAAAATGCCCGTCCTAAAGCTGGGAAAATAATAATTGCTGCGATCATTCCCGCCGCAGCCACGAACCGCATCAAAGA
>NZ_JAIVFR010000475.1 GCF_020829685.1 Nostoc sp. CHAB 5715
AAACTATTACTCAATCAAGGTTTGAAGCTTTATTTTCTAATAGAAATTCAAAAATGTTGCTAAAACCTGAAAATCGAAGTCTCATAAGCCTTGCAGCGATTGCTTTCTCCAAGACTGATGGAAGAGGTCTAAGTATGTTGCATACAAGCGAGAATCGCCATAAATGATATTCATCCTACACTAGTGAGAGAGAAAAATTAAAATCTCTCGCTATAATAGTATTTTCACTAGATAAGCTTGTATATAGCAATCCGGAATCATCTATAAGAAAATACTTAAATTATAATCGTACTTTTAAACACTCATCAACAACTTAATTTTCCGGCTAGAATTATATATATTGCATAATCCATAGCTTCAAAGTAAGTTATTTAAAGTACATTAAATATTACCGTATTTTCTCATGAATCATTTAGGATTGCTATATGATATATAAATGCATATCTCTACCAGCACAAACTATAGGACTAATATTTGATTTCTGAAAAAGCTCGGTACAACTCGAAAAGCCTAATTCCCTATTCCCTATTCCCTATTCCCTATTCCCTACTCCCCACTCCCTTTCTTCTGTAGATAATTTCAAAAATCAAATACGATTCCTATAGTAAACTAAATATTTAGCCCCTGATTATTGCTGCATCGAAGGTGTAGGAAAAATTCTGCTGAATATAGGAATTCGTGGCTTCGGCTTAGTTGCAGTTATATTGGCATTAGCACCAGAAGAGTTATTGGCTGCCTCAGAGAGGATAGGTGGTTTGCTATTAGTAGAATTAGCAAAATCACTTAATTGGATAGCCGAAGGTGAATTTGAAGATATGGAAGTAATATTATCAGTACTTTTGGTGTTGTATTTTACCGGAGTTTCAGCTTGAGATGGAGTAATGATCAAAGTCGAGCTTGTTCCTAATACCAGTATTAGCAGATTAAAAAAATATTGTCGCATGGGGATTTGTCAAAAAAGCTTTAAGAAGTTGTATTTGTTCTCAGTTGGAAATAAAACCGTGATTTTACAAGATAAATCGCAGCTTAGTACATCGATTCACTCACAAAAACTTAACCCCTTCAGTTACCTTTCTTATAAGGTAGGGGAAAGCTAAACTCTGCTCTCATTTTAAGAGAGGGGTTATTCTAGAATTACGGAATTGATCTTACAGAGAGCCTGCAAATAGATACACCTGGAATAATTGACGTTTATTCATCAATGAAGTCAGCACAACTATTAATAATTTAGTTGTATTTTTTTATTATTAAAATAGGAATTTTACTGAAGTTTTTGAAAAACGCGATTTTCAGTAAATCAGCGAATAAATTGCATATTTAATGAACTACAACCAACAATATATAAAGTTTTAACAAAAGCTGACTTTTATGAAGTGAATTTTATAAAAGTAGGTGTATGCGTTCCAAGACGGATACTTGAGGAACGTAACCCAACATTTCCGGGGCTTTGTTGGGTTAAGCAAAGCAATTTTTCACAAAGCCAACCGTATTGATTGATATTGAAAGAGGCAGTGGTCGCCGAGCGCAGTCGAGGTGAGGCAGGATTCAATATGTGATGCCCTATACAAATGCTTTTAACTTATTAATATCTATTAGTCTTACTCTTGCTTATGCCAGATAGTTCCTTAATAGATTTGTGAAAATCGAAAAGCTCAGATTTCCGACTTTTCTAAGAAGCCGAGAATCTTTTTGTTCAAAATATGTATTCAAAAGCACAAAGAAACTTAACTTAGACTATATATCTTTGGTAGTAGTGGCTTGATGCTTGTGATGGACGTTGGGGAAAAGATTATCAGTTATTCTAAGTAATCATGGAAACAATTATTATTAGCACTAAATCATTCATTGGGAGAATGAGCAAGTGGGTTAAACAAGAATAGGAACTTAAAGTTGTGATCGAGAGTTTTCTAAATGTGCTGTTTTATCTAATTTCTCTGCTAGTCATAATTGTGACTGGCTTATAAGTTTAATCACAAATTAGCATCATCTGAGGTCAACGGATTTTGGATTAGTATTTAGCTGAGTTTACAAAATATTACGACTAAAGATAGAAATAATACTTAGCAAAATGCTGTAAGCTTTTTTGTAAAAAAGCATCTGAGTGCAAAAGTTATCAATGGAAACTCTTTAATTCCCTAGATTCAATCTGCTTTGATCATCTAGGTTAAATGCAATACATGTCATTTCCAAACTATATTACCTGTAGTGCTATGAGACATAAATTGTTGAAAATCTAGAATAGACGTACTCTTATAGGTTCTATTCAATAATAATTGCAGTTCAAAACTAGTTAAATTTATAATAGGAAATGCTGCAATTTTTCCAATAATTTACCTAGTAGATTTTTTGCTTTAACTCTGCAAGTAAGTAGCGGGAATTTAAGGTGAACATAGAAAAATTTATCCAACGCTCAGAAACATTGCACAATCGTTTAGCAGATTTATACCAAACTGCTAGTGTATTACCTTGGATTTCACCTGATCTGCTACCGCAAGCTTTTAAGGAACTCTATAACACCTCAAAAATAGTGCAGTTAGCAGCAGAGGAACTCCATCAGCAAAATGAGGAACTAATACAAACACGGAATTGCTTAGAAACAGAACGCCAACACTATCAAGAATTATTCGAGTTTGCGCCTGACGCTTATTTAGTGACTAATACAGAAGGAATCATCCAAGAAGCTAACTTCACCGCAGCTAAATTGCTCAATGTTTCAAAGCAATTTTTGGTGGGCAAACCAATGATTAACTTCGTCCCTCTAGAAGAACGTCAGCACCTTCGTAGCGAACTTATCGAACTATCTCAATCAGACAGAGTTAAAGAGTTATTGATACGCTTGCAACAACGTCATGGCGAGTTGTTTGATGCAGCTTTGACAGTGGCAGTTGCCCGGAATCCGCAGGGTAAGGCAACCTCTTTACGCTGGGTGTTACGTAATATTTCTGAACGGAAACAACTAGAATCAGCAGTTATCAAAAATGATAGCAACCTCTTGTACGATCGCCCTGTGCAGAAATATTCTAAAGGAGAAACTATTCCCCTTAACCCATTAGTAATTTTGTATGTTTGTCAGGGTTTGGTCAAACTTAGTACCTACTGTGAAACGGGTGAAGAAGTTTTAATAGGATTGGCAACAGCAGAAATGGTTTTTGGCTCTAGTTTGACATCTCTAAACATTTACCAAGCAACAGCCCTCTCGGATGTTGAGTTGGTGTCAATTTACGCAGCAGAGATAGCAGCTTCTCCCAACCTGAGCCATATCCTTTTACCAAAAATTAATCAGCGCTTACACCAAACAGAATCTTTTTTGGTAATTTCTGGAAGACGACGGGTACAAGAGCGCTTACACCATTTATTACAACTTTTGAAACGGGAAGTTGGTGAAACTGTGCCGGAGGGAACTCGCCTATGTGTTCGCTTTACTCACGAAGATATTGCTAGCGCCTGCTGCACTACCAGGGTAACAATTACACGATTGATCGGCAAATTACAAGAAGAAGGTATAATCAGTTTTGACTTAAAAAAACACATGATTTTGAGATGTTTTGATTAATTACTTTGCTGTAGATTGATGACTTTGAATTTTGAATTTTGAATTCGGAGCGAAGCGACGTGACACTTTGTACGTTGTCACAGAAAGTTAATACTAAAACTAGTATGAAGTTGTGTATAATATTCCCTCGATCGCAGCATTTATATCATGATTTTTTGTGTCGATCTACTTACACATAATTAAAATGCACAGGTCCTGCAACCTTGTGAAGGATTTGGGATTTGAGGCGGACACAGCAAAGTAAGCGCAATGCTATGCCAATAGGGAATTCAAAATGTACCCAAAATAATGTATATCTAATTTGACGTGTATTGCTAAAATCGCCTACGCAGCATGTCAAAGCAGCTATGCACACACTTGGCAACACAACTCAATCATTGGGCTACATCTTAGCACTGGACTTAGGTACAACAGGCAACCGCGCCTTTGTGTTTAACGCAGACGGCAAGATTGTTGGGCAGGCATACAAAGAACTAACTCAGTATTATCCTCACCCCGGATGGTTAGAACATGACCCTCAACAAATCTGGCAGGATACATGTTGGGTGATGCAAACCGCAATTAGGAATGCCCAAATTGCTGCATCAGCGATCGCAGCCTTGGGACTAACTGTGCAGCGTGAAACCTGTTTGATTTGGGACAAAACTACTGGTAAACCACTCCATAAAGCGATCGTCTGGCAAGATCGCCGCACTGCTCCCCTTTGCCAGCAATTACAACAGCAAGGCTACGCTCAAGAAATTTACGATCGCACCGGATTAATCATCGATGCCTACTTTTCTGCTACTAAGTTCAGGTGGCTATTAGACAAGTTTACAGATGTTGACCTGAACAATGTCTTAGCAGGCACTATTGATACCTGGGTGCTGTGGAACCTTACAGGTGGCAAAGTTCATGCTACTGACCACAGTAACGCCAGCCGGACAATGCTGATGAATCTCAAAACCTGTGATTGGGATGAAAATTTACTTGAATTATTTCAGATTCCGGCGCATATTTTGCCCCAGATTCAGCCTAGTTTAGGAGTATTTGGAGTTACTCATGCTACTTTGTTGGGCGCTGAAATTCCCATTACTGCCATCTTGGGGGATCAACAAGCTGCTCTATTTGGTCATGGGTGCGATCGCCCCGGTTTAATGAAATGTACTTATGGAACTGGTAGCTTTTTGGTGGCTCATACAGGCGATAAAATTGTGCGCTCACACCATCAACTTATTTCTACGGTGGCATGGACACAAGCAAATCCGAGGGGGGCTTTAGATGTAGGCTATGGCTTAGAAGGTAGTATGTTTACTAGTGGAGCTTGTATCCAATGGTTACGCGATCGCCTGAAGCTGATTAAAACTGCTGCTGAAAGTGAAGCGATGGCAAATCAGGTAACAGATAATGGCGGAGTCTACTTTGTGCCTGCATTTAGTGGGCTAGGCGCACCCTACTGGGATATGAGCGCGAGGGGAGCCTTTTTCGGCATTACCGCCAGTGTACAACCAGAGCATCTAGTTCGCGCCGTGTTGGAAGCGATCGCTTATCAAGTTCTGGAAGTAGTGCAAGCAATTAATGCATCTAGTAGTACTCCAGTTGGGCGATTAAGCGTAGATGGTGGGGCTTGCGAGAATAATTTTCTGATGCAGTTCCAGGCTGATGTTTTAGGTATTCCAGTTGAACGAAAGGTAATGCACGATACGACTGTTCAGGGTGCAGCATTTGCAGCAGGATTAGCTGTAGGATTTTGGGAGAGCTATGAAGCACTGGTGGAACAACGGCAAATTGAACGTGTGTTTGAGCCGGGGAGCGATACCCCATTGTCCAACTTTGCTACTTGGCAAAAGGCAGTGAAACGCACTCTCGCTTGGGAGGAGTAGCCCTCATTCGGATAAGCTCTTGAGGCAGGGGAAGAAAAAGAGTTATTGGGCAATAATTCTTGCTCTCCCTGCTCAAGAACTACTCCCCTCAATACTGTAGATTTGTAGGTTGGGTTGAACTTTAGTGTTACCCAACAAAGAGAAAGAAAATGTTGGGTTTCGTTCCTCAACCCAACCTACAATATCAGGCGATGGCGTAGCCCAGAGCAGGCATCGCACTTTTGATCTCAATG
>NZ_JAIVFR010000476.1 GCF_020829685.1 Nostoc sp. CHAB 5715
AGTCGTTGCTTAATAGCCGCTATTTCAGCATCCAGTTGCAATGCTAATTCTGCTTGGATATCAACAACTTCTTCCTGAACTTCCTGAGTTTCCCAAATAGCGGTGATGATCTCAGCTTCTTCTTCAGGAGTCTGACAATTAGTTAGCTGTTCCCAGAGATGAGCAGCAGTTTGGGAAAGTCCTGCTAAGGATTGTTGAGCGAGTGCTAAATTCATGACTACCACTCCTCACAAACTTGATAGTATTCATATTCAGCTTCAATCTGTTCTAAGATAGCTATAGTGCCTGAATCTAAATTAGTATTGAAAGATAAATTGGAAGTGACCTTTTGTGTAGGCTGAGGATTTTGATAAGTAGAAGTAGTTGAGTCAGGTGAAGTTGAAGTTTTTGTCAATGTTTGCATAAATGTTGCTTGCTTAACGCCAGAAACAATGGCGCGATAGCGCGTCTGGGGAACAAGCGCAGCAAGTTTATCTGTCAATGGCTAGGATTCCAAACCCTCACACAAATACCCTAAAAAGTTTAATTTATTAGTGTTTATTAAGATGGATATTCTTTTATTATTGACGTAGATCATCAATAGGTGGATGCCAACCTGCTGTTAACCAAAGTTGACGGGAATTTAGAATAAACCCATCATCGTGGTCTCGATCATTAAAATCAAAACGACTGCAAGTTGCACGACCTATAGGAGTTGTTCCAATGATATTTAACCCATTTTGTGTCCAGATAAAATGCTCTGACCAATTTTGATTTCTCGGATTAAATAATGGAACTTCTGTTTGTGTTTCTGGATCAATCCCAGTTGTAAAATTATACCGTCTTTGATTACAACGATGACAAGCTAAAGCCAAATTATTGAGATCGTCTGTTCCTCCTAAAGATTGAGGAATAATGTGATCAATTGTAAAGGGTGTTGCATTTGAGCGTTCTGGAGAGTGACAATATTCGCATAAGTATTTTGCCCTTTTACGGACGTTTAAGCGAAGAAAATTGTTGATAACCACAATTAAGACGCAAGTTTAGCGTTGATAAAACTAAAGATTTTTTCTAATTCCAATAAACCAGCTAATTCTGCTTGTTCATCTGGATTGAGTAAATTTTCTTTATTTTTTTCTAATAGTTCCTCTAAACGAATTTGTAACTCTTCAGTAAAAGAAAAAGGACGAAACTGATCGGAAAGATTAAGTTTTATTCCATTTGGTAGCCAAGATGAAGGCTGTTCCATTAATTCTTTCATGGGTATCTCCGTTAATCAAGTATTCATATTGCTGACGGCGGATGAGATTAGGGGGTTTCAGGTCACGGTGAATAGTATTATTATGCACTTGGTCAGTATCTGAGATGAGTTTTCTTGATTACAATTAGGGTTGATACTTGCGAATAAAAATTATTAAACACGAGCAGCCTGATAAGTACTAATGTCTACTGGCTATTATCCGGTTATTCTTTATCCACCACTAGCAAGGCGCTTTACTAACAACGATCAAGGAAAGGGGTATCTAAAAGCGTTGCTTCAAGGATGCGTTGCATTACCAGATGGGAATGGTACAGCCAAGCAAGGTGTGAGCGAAAAGGAGTTTTTTCGCCATTTACTGTGTGCGTTTCCAGGAAATCTTATCTGTCAAGCGGTTGAGTTTGAGATTCCAGGTTATCCTCAACGCTACTCGGCCGATTTTATCCTTTACCATCAATCTTCTGGGTTAGCTCTCGATATTGAGATTGATGAACCTTATGCTGGAGATACAGGTAAACCTCACCACTGCATTGATGTTGATGATGATAAAATCCGTAACCGTTTTTTCTTAGAACGCAATTGGGGTGTGGTGAGATTTGCAGAAGTTCAGGTGGTACGTCATCCTTGGAGTTGTTGTAAGGCGATAATCTACTTGATGGGGGCAATGGCAATGATTTCCTCTCTGCCTCTGGCGCTTCTGGCAATAACACTCTCAAGGGTGGTGCTGGGAGTGATTTCCTGATGGGTGGGAACGGTAATGATACCCTCTATGGAGGAAATGGTGCTGATACCTTTGCTTTCAATAGTTATAATGAAGGCGTTGATAGTATTTATGACTTCAACGCAAATAATGAATTTATTCAGGTATCGGCTGCTGGTTTTGGTGGGGGGTTATCACTATATTTCCTCTCTGCTAGTCAGTTTACCCTTGGAACATCTGCAACCACGATCGCTCACCGATTTATCTATGATGACACTACAGGTGCATTGTATTTCGATCAAGATGGCAGTCGAGATGCGTTTACTCAGGTAAAATTTGCACAATTATTTGGTGGAGTGTCACTAACTAACAACGATTTTTATGTCATTGCTTGATCGTGATGAGCGTTTCATGATTCTCGCCAGATAAAAATAAGAAATTATGCAAATGCGAGGTGCTATTATAGGCATCTTGCATTCGATTTATTGAAAGTCGGCGGGAAACTCCATCCCGCAAGTGGCGTGGAGAGGGATAGCCGCCCGCCGACTTGGGGCATTGGGCATTGGGCATTGGTGACTCTTCCCCATGCCCCATGCCCTATTCCCCATGCCCAAAAACTCCATCCCGCAAGTGGCGTGGAGTTTTTTATTAATAGGACTTACGCAAACTCTACGATTCTTGGCGTTCTTGGCGGTTCGATAAATTAAGATTTTTAGTACTTTTTGCGTAAGTCCTAATTAATTGCGATCGCTGGAAATTCTTCAGCTAAATCAGCAACTTTATTAAAGTGAAATGCGCTTGCTTGAGTCCACTGATGTAGTATTTCTTGCACTACGTGTCACTACATACATATTTTTTATTTTCCATAAATAAATTTACTTGCTCTGTACCTTTTTCTTTCTGGTCAGGAGCAAAGCCAGAGACGTTTCCGTTAGTTCCGGTCAGAATTTATAAGGAATCTAGAATAATTTGTATATTTATTGATCAAATGTTCTTCTGATTCTCTAACTATTCTAAATCCTGAATTCTGACCGGAGCTTCTTTGGCTTTGCTCCTGAATTCTTACAATTAAACTTTGCTCAACCACTCATTTTCCTCTGGGTCTTTAAACAGTGAAGTACTGAGGTAGCGTTCGCCGAAGCTGGGCTGTATCATGACGATTAGGCGACCTGCATTTTCTGGTCGTTGTGCTACTTGAACAGCAGCATACAACGCAGCACCAGTAGAAATCCCCGATAGTAATCCTTCTTCTTTTGCGAGGCGACGGCTGTAAGCGATCGCCTCCTCATCCGCTACCTGAATCACTTCATCCACCAGTTCTTTTCGGTAAATTGCTGGGACAAATCCTGCGCCGATACCCTGAATTTTGTGAGGCCCTGATTTACCACCTGCTAATACTGGGCTGTTGCTTGGTTCAACTGCGATCGCTTGAAAACTCGGCTTCCGTTTTTTAATAACTTGTGCAACTCCCGTAATCGTCCCACCAGTACCTACTCCCGCCACAAGAATATCTACCTCTCCATCGGTATCATCCCAGATTTCTTCTGCTGTGGTTTCGGCGTGAACTTTCGGGTTAGCAGGGTTGCGGAACTGCTGCAACATATAAGCATTGGGCGTTTTAGCTATAATCTCCTCTGCATGAGCGATCGCTCCTCGCATCCCTTCTACCCCTGGCGTTAACTCTAGTTGAGCGCCATAAGCTTTGAGCATGGATCGTCTTTCGTGGCTCATTGTGTCAGGCATCGTTAGAATAAGATGATAACCCTTGGCGGCTGCTACCATCGCCAGCGCAATTCCTGTATTTCCAGAAGTCGGCTCTACTAAAACGGTTTTTCCAGGGTGAATTAAGCCTGCTTCTTGTGCCGCTTCCACCATACTCGCGCCAATCCTGTCTTTGACAGAAGATGCTGGATTCATGCTTTCTAGCTTCACCACAATCTGAGCAACCGCTCCTGAAGCTTGGGGAATCTTATTTAATTGAACTAAAGGAGTTCGACCGATTAACTCTGTGATATCTTTGGCTATCCGCATGTGGGTACTCCGTCGTGTCAAATATAATACATTGGACTTTGCTGTGCGCGAGTTTCTCTTTCCTGGCACAAGTCTTGGAGTGTATAACGACCCAAAACTTCAATTGAGGCAGCGTTAGCTTGCTCCCAAACTTCATAAACCAGAGTCTTTTCCAGAGTCGGAGAGTCAGAAGTATCTTTCTCTTTCCGCTCGCCTTCTACCAAAGTGACAATTTCAAGTATTGTAATCTGCCAAGGTTCACGAACTAAAACGAAACCTCCTTTAGAGCCGCGTTGACTCTGCACCACACCAGCACGCCGGAGGTTGGTCAAAATTTGTTCCAGATAGCGCTCAGGTATGGGTTGCTTGGCAGTGATCTCGCTCATGGTTAAAGGAAGTTTTTTCCCGTGGTGGCTTGCCAGTTCTAAGAGTGCCAGCAGCGCGTATTCCACTTTGGAAGAGAGATCCAAGAGAGCGTAGTTTTGGCTATTCAAGGCTGTACTCAATATACTACGGTGAATTGGGGGACTTATCGCAGTTTATGCGAAATTAATTTTTTCAAAGTGTGGAATGTGATAGCATCCCACTTAACTACCCGCAAAAACACTCTATCCTATCGGCTTACCGTAGATTATTATCCTACACAATTCCCATAAATGATTTGATCTTTTTGTGGGAATTATCATGAGTTTCTGTTTTCAGAGCCTCACATACCAACGAAAACCTTAACAGAGTATGCTACTAACTGATTTGCGAACCATTTTTGAGCGTGACCCAGCAGCCCGTAACTGGCTAGAAGTATTGTTCTGTTACCCTGGACTTCAGGCTTTAGTGTTTCATCGATTAGCCCACTGGCTCTATAAAATTGGAATTCCCTTTATACCAAGGCTCATCTCTCATATTAGTAGGTTTTTAACCGGAATTGAAATTCATCCTGGGGCATTAATTGGCCAGGGAGTGTTTATTGACCACGGGATGGGAGTAGTGATTGGCGAGACTGCGATCGTGGGCGATCACGCCCTGATTTATCAAGGTGTCACCCTTGGCGGGACTGGGAAAGAAAGTGGCAAACGCCATCCAACTTTAGGCTCTCATGTAGTTGTGGGAGCGGGCGCGAAGGTATTAGGAAATATTCAAATTGGCGATCGCGTCCGTATTGGAGCCGGTTCTGTGGTGCTACGAGACGTCCCCAGTAACACTACTGTAGTGGGGATTCCAGGGCGCGTGACTCGTCAGAACAACTTAGCTACCAATGTTCTAGATCATGATAAACTACGCGACATAGAAGCTGAAGTCATCCGCGCTTTATTTGAACGCGTCAAGGCACTAGAGAAACAGTTCGAGGAATTGCAACAATTAAGTTTGTCCCCAACTGAGCTTGACGACGAACCAACCGACAACCCTAAGAGCAATAATTCTGATGGGATAATTGAAGATTTTCTTGATGGTGCAGGAATTTAGGGAATGGGGAATGGGGAATGGGGAATGGGGAATTGGGCATTGGTTATTAATTCTTGTCTCTCACTCCCTCACTCCCTCACTCCCTCATCTCCCTCATCCCCCACCACTCCCCACTCAGCACTCAGCACTTTCAAGTCAGTTTGCTGTAATTTCCTTTACGCTTGACCACTAAATTAGTTAAGAGAACACCAAAGGCTAATAAACTCCCAAATATTGTGGTCGGTTCAGGTACTTTCGT
>NZ_JAIVFR010000477.1 GCF_020829685.1 Nostoc sp. CHAB 5715
AGGCAATAGTTGCAAGTTGTTCAATAGAAATATTTTCTCTGGCTGCTAAAGCTTCAATTTGTTTATATAAAGATTCGGGTAGCTGTACATTTAAGTTAGTCATGGGATTTCTCCTACTATTTGCAATAATTCTTTGGATGAAACTACCTGAGTCCGATAATTTTTGAATTATCCGCTAAAGACCATCCTAAACTGGTTGGCTGTTCATAAACACGCTTTAAAGTATTTACATCTCTAGAAGAAATAGGCGGTGGTTGACGAACTTGGGAAAAGTATAGCGCATCAGTTTGTAGTGGACTATGACCCCAAATTCCCAGCGCATGACCGAATTCGTGGCGGGTAGCTGCAATGAGATACTCACCTGTTTGACTGGGGCTTAACAAGATGGTGAAGCGGTGGGATAAAACTTTGTTGCTGGTGTATAACTCGTAAGTAGTTTGTGCCGATCGCGCCCGGGTTATATTACTACCAGGGGAAATTTGTAGAGGTGGCGCTTTTCTTACAATCGTAATATCAGCAACTTCTGGCTGTTCGACTACTGTTACAGGTAAATAATTACTCCATTCTTGCACACCCTGCAAGACAACATTAACCCATACTTGAGCTTGTTTTTCGCTGATGGCTTTTGGCGGTTCTATGTAAACTCGAATAGGAAATTGCGACCAAACTAAGTAACCTACTTGGGTTGTTGTGACTTGGGAAAAGTAGTCACCACTGTTTGTGCTATCTTGCCACTGTGCAAGTGTGGGCGGTAGGGGATGGGGTTTTGGGGGAGATGATGGAGGGAGAGAGATTATTAAGTCTGAATATACAGATTTTGGTATTATTGTAAACCCATCACTCGACTGGAGATTAGTAAAAATGATTAACAGCC
This sequence comes from Nostoc sp. CHAB 5715, assembly GCF_020829685.1. Taxonomy (GTDB): domain Bacteria; phylum Cyanobacteriota; class Cyanobacteriia; order Cyanobacteriales; family Nostocaceae; genus Nostoc. The sequence continues at coordinate 875 of NZ_JAIVFR010000477.1, forward strand.
CTGTGCCAATAAACAAGGCAAGAGCTGTAATTAACTGTACTGGAATTAAATTTATTAGGGTGTTAAGTATCGGGTGTTGGGTTCTTCTCCCCATTTACCTATCCTTATTTAGGTAGCCAACCAGCACTTAAAACTACTGTTAAACCGAGAAAAATTACTGTCAATGCCCAAGTAATTCGGTTTAAGGTGTTTTCTGCACTTTTGGTGCTACTAAATAGCTGGGCTTGTCCGCCAATGGCCCCAATGCCATCACCTTTAGGGCTATGCAGTAAAACTAAGATAATCAAACCAGTGGCGGAAAACGCCCAAATGCCTTGCACGATATTACTAACTGTCATGGTGGGAAGCTCATTTATAACAGGGTTGGGAGAGACGCGATTAATCGCGTCTGTATAGGAGTTGGGAGAGACGCGATTAATCGCGTCTGTACAGGAGTTAGGAAAGTTTTAATTCATCACTCTTCACTATTAACTCTTAACTCCTCACTATTAACTGTTTTACAGCCCTACTTGTACGGGGGTGCGAGTGCGTTGCAGCTCATAATCTGCTGTTTTCAGCAGCGATCGCCCGGTCATTTCTGGTGGCTGAGGCAGCTGTAAAATCTCTAGAATCGTGGGGGCGATGTCGGATAGCTTGCCATCGCTTCGCAGTTCGACATTTGTACCATATCCAGGGATTTTGACTTTCTCTCCTTCCACCAAGATGAATGGGACTGGGTTAGTAGTATGAGCTGTCCAGGGATTACCCCCTTCATCTAGCATATACTCAGCGTTGCCGTGGTCAGCAGTAATAATTGTTGTACCACCGGCTTTGATAACGCTCTCTAACAAGCGTCCCAAACAGCGATCAACTGTCTCAACTGCTGTAATGGTAGCTTCGATTTGACCAGTATGCCCTACCATATCTGGGTTGGCATAGTTAATCACAACTAGGGAATATATACCCTTTTGAATGGCAGCGATCGCTACATCTGTAACTGCTGCTGCTGACATCGCTGGGGCGTGATCGTAAGTCGCTACCATCGGGCTGCTTACTAATTCCCGATCTTCTCCAGCAAAAGGTTCCTCTAGACCCCCATTAAAGAAATAGGTTACGTGGGCATATTTTTCTGTTTCGGCGGTGCGGAACTGATTCAGACCATGATTGGCGATCACTTCTCCCAGAATGTTACTGAGATTCTGCGGTTCAAAGGCTACAGCCACAGGTAAGTCTGAATCATACTGTGTAAACGTGACAAAAGACAGTGGTGTGATTTGCTGTCTTTCAAAACCGTTAAATGTGGGACTGACCAAAGCTTGAGTCAGTTGTCTGGAGCGATCGGGGCGGAAGTTGAAAAATATCACCCCATCTCCTGGTTCTATTGCGCCGGGTGCAATTCGGATGGGGTTGACAAATTCATCTTTTACCCCTTCGGCGTAAGATGCTTGCAAGATTTCTACAGCCGTGCGATTATCAACCACACCATCTTGGGTCATCACGTCGTAGGCGCGTTTGACTCGATCCCAACGGTGATCGCGATCCATTGCGTAGTAGCGACCACTGAGGGTGACTATGCGCCCAATTCCTGCGCGGTCTATATAATCTTGCAGCAGTGTGATTGTTCTTACACCGTCAGTTGGGGCGGTGTCACGACCATCGGTGATGGCGTGAATACAAACTTCTGGAATTCGCTGGTCTTTGGCTAAGTCAAGTAGTCCGAATAGATGGGTGATATGCGAATGTACCCCTCCCTCAGAACAAAGCCCTACTAGATGCAGCTTGCTATTCCGAGAACGAACTTCCTGGCAAATTTTGACGAGTGCTGGGTTTAAGGCAATAGAACCGTCTTCGACCGCATCAGAGATGCGTACCAGTTCTTGCGGTACAACTCGCCCAGCACCAATATTCAAATGACCTACTTCCGAGTTGCCCATTTGACCATCTGGCAACCCTACGGCTTTTCCTGATGTGCGGATGAGGGTATGCGGGTAAGCTGCCCATAAACTTTCCATAATGGGAGTTTTTGCAGCAACAATAGCGTTTCCTCGCTTCTGGTCGCAGTAGCCCCATCCGTCTAAAATGACTAGCACCACAGGAGCAACAGGTGCTTTGGTCATAGTAAAATTGCCCTTTACTTTTTGTAATACCCGAATGATACCATTGCTAATCCACGCCGCAAGTGAATTTTTGCTTATTAATTTCTTTTATGAAAGATTTACAGTTTTTTGAAATATTTTTTAAACTTTAGAGGATGTTTGAAAAGTCATCATTGATGTATCAAATATTTTTTTACCCCTCCCTAACCCTCCCCGATATATTGGGGAGGGAACCGGATTTTCTTGTTTCCCCCCAATATATCGGGGGGATTAAGGGGGGTAATAATTCGATTAAAATCACAATATACCACTTTTCAAACAACCTCTTAGCAATTTTTATGTAATTTTGTTGATCGCTAATAACAAGTGATTACTTAGTAGTAGCGTTTTAGCACTACTACTAAGTCCGTATTCAATCTGTTATTTCCTTTTACTGGAAGCCTTTGCAGCTTTTTTAGCCGCTTTTTCAGCAGCGATCGCAGCTAACTTTGCTTGTTCTTTTTCTTCGGCAATTTTCTGGAGATAGTAATGATAGTCTCCTAAGTAAACGCGGAATTCCCCATCACGAATTTCGACGATTTTGTTAGCTACTTGAGAAATAAAGTAGCGATCGTGGGAAACTACAATTGCCGTACCATCATAGTTTTTGAGCGCTTCTTCCAGCATTTCTTTCGCTGGAATATCTAGGTGGTTTGTCGGCTCATCTAAAATTAGTAAGTTCGCGGGACGTAAGAGCATTTTTGCCAACGCCAAACGAGCTTTTTCTCCTCCACTTAATGCCCCAACTGCCTTAAATACAGTATCACCAGTGAATAAGAAGCGTCCCAAAAGCGTGCGGACTTCTTGATTATCCCAATCTGGAACTTCATCATGAATAGTTTCCATGACAGTTTTCTTCAAATCCAAGGCTTCAGCTTGATTTTGCTCAAAGTAACCGGGAATAACGTTGTGATCGCCTAATTTAACAATACCTTCTGTGGGTTGTTCCATACCCATAATCACACGCAGAAGGGTAGATTTTCCAGCACCGTTGGGGCCAAGAAATGCAATGCGATCGCCTCTTTCAATTAGGAGATTTGCTGCCAAAAATAGGATTTTATCACCATAAAGATGAGTTAAATCTTTAATTTCTACTACCTCGCGTCCACTGCGGGGTGCAGGGGGAAAACGGAAGTGTAAAGTTCTTACCCCAGCGATGGGTGCTTCAATGCGTTCAATTTTGTCGAGTTGCTTTTCCCGGCTTTTTGCTTGAGTACTGCGGGTAGCACTGGCGCGGAATCTATCAACAAAGGTTTGCTGTTTCTCTAATTCTTTCTGTTGACGTTCGTAGGCGCTAAGTTGTGCTGATTGATTTTCGGCTTTTTGTTCCAAATATGCCGAGTAGTTACCAAGGTAGGTACTGGAAACGCCACGTTCAGTTTCCACAATTTGAGTGCAGAGGCGGTCAAGGAACTCCCGGTCATGGGAGACTATTACCATCGGCGTAACCAGCCCTCTGAGGTAATTTTCCAACCACTCGATGGTTTCTAAATCTAGGTGGTTAGTCGGTTCATCCAGTAGCAACAAGTCGGGTTTTTGCAGCAAAATTTTACCTAAACTCATCCGCATTTGCCAACCACCACTGAAGGCACTGACGAGGCGATCGCCATCTTCTAGCCCAAACCCCATCTCTGGTAAAATTTTCCCGATGCGTGCATCTAAGTTGTAGCCATCTAAGGCTTCAAATTTGCGCTGCAAACGATCCAACTTGTCAATCAGTCGATCCAGTTCTTCTGGGCTAGCCGTTTCCATCTCTTGTGGCACATGCGCCAGAGATAACTGTACTTCGTTGGCTTCTTTAAAGACAGTCCAAAATTCTTCTCTAACGGTGCGGGTGGGGTCTACTTCAAACTCTTGGTTGAGGTAGGCTATATGTAAGCTATTAGGACGAATGATTTCGCCTGCGGTGGGTTCCATTTCCCCAGAGATGATTTTGAGTTGGGTAGATTTTCCAGCACCGTTGACACCGACTAAGCCAATGCGATCGCCTGGTTTAACTTCCCAGTTGATATCTTTGAGAACTTCGCCTGTGGGATAAATTTTACTTATATGTTCTAGTCGCAGCATTAAGTTTCTCTCAGGTAGGGAGTGGGTGGTTGAGGACGAAGTACTAACACCGCCTCTAATATTAACAAAAATTAACTATAAATTCGTTGCGATCGAGTTTGGAAACCGCAAACCAAATTTGGCTTGAGCCACGGATAAAATTTACCACATCTATCTCAAGGTTGACTTTGTGCTACTTGTCTGACTTCTTCTACACTGAAACTAAATGCCTCAGCCACTTGTTCCACAGTCACCCCTAATTTCAATAAGGTGGGTATTAATTTTAATTTGGCTCTACGCTCCCCTTTTTGCATGGCATCATGATAAATTTTTACCTTTTGAACTTGGTTTATTGTAAAACCTAACTCCTCTGCAACTTGCTCAATAGTTAACCCTAAATCAAATAGGTGAGGTGCTGTTTGGACTAAACGTAAACCTTCCAAACGCCCTTCTTCAAATGCTTCTTGATAAATTTTTGTGTCTTTGAAACTCACAGTGCCTATGAGATGTTCCTGGCCAACTACCCGCTCTCCCCCTACCGCATCAAGGCGATGCAGCGGCGCATCTACGCCAACATCGCCCGGTA
>NZ_JAIVFR010000478.1 GCF_020829685.1 Nostoc sp. CHAB 5715
TCTATTTCAGGAAACTCAACTTCCAGAGTATAAGTTGGGTTAAGTTGTTCGCAACCTAACTCTACACTTAAATATCCCGGAGTCGAACATGTAGCCATTGCTAAAGTTCCACTTCCGCGAAGTGTCAAAGTTCCTTTAACGGGTAACTCAGCCTGAACAAGTAACTTCGTAAGTTTATTTACAGACTGATACTCTACCCTGATGTTTAAATTACCGACAGTGGTTAGCCATTGTCTTTCTACCACCGGACTAGTTGCTGAAAGTGGTAGAGTCAAATTTTCCAGCAGTTGTTTAGCCGCCAGCAATGACAAAGCCATTTGTTGACGCGGTTGTAAATCTGAATAATCGCTCTGAATATTAGGCATTGTCTCCAGAGTACTTACAGACCGATAGGTGCTTCTTAGCACCAGTCCTGCGATATCGTTTAGTGCTTGAGACTCGTTGGGAAAAAAGTTCTCCACCACTTGAACTAATTTTGCTCCCAGAGGCATTGAAGATGTCACCAACGCCTGACATTGTTCCAGCAATTGCTGGAAAACTCTCTCCGGTAAGGGACGGGGCAGGTTCAACTTCGACTGTTGTACCATCCACCCCCAGGTAGGAACGAGCGTCCTTGACGGCTCATCAAGACAATCGGGATATTCGATTAATTGTGTTTCCCAAGGAAATAAAGGTGGGTGGTCTTGGGCTTGGATTAGTAAGCGATGTTTAAGGACAGCTTGGAAACGATCTTGCACAGTAGGAATTTCTCCCAATTGAAAGGTCTGGGGCGTTCCTCCCAATTTTGGCTCACTGCTTTTTGAAGCAGTGGCTTCATTGTGGAGGTTTTTTACCCCGTCATTTTCCTCACATTCTACAGATTGGTCGTTATTTTTGACATCATCTGTCAATAACCAACCGAGACACTGAGATTGTAAGGATTCTGAGTCACTATTCATGAGTAGATGCACCTGATCCGGACACTAATGAGTTACGAATTTCCCAAGCTTGCTCAAGAATTTTAAACCATCGTTTTTGAAGTTGTGCCATTGACAGCCCTAAAGTTTTTGCGATTTTTTCATCGGCTTGTCCTTGTTGCTTCAACTCTAGTAAAGACCGTTGCTTATTGTCCAGCTGTGCTGTGTATACTTGCCATTGCTGGGGAGTTAAGCCCAAATTGGTGTGCAAAGAAGCTTCTAGCCACTCGTGAACTAATTCCCAACGGTGTAATAATGCAAACCGAATCAAATGATACTTGAAGCGCTGCTGTAAGTAATCTCTCTGACGAGGGGTTAAACCTAAAATCGACTCAATTTCCTGTGCTGATAAATCCTGGAGGCGGAGAGAAAAGTAATCAGCACAATCAGATTGTTGCCGTTCTTCGAGATAATTCATTAATTCTGTAACTACAACGGAACGCAAAGTATCTTCTTCAGGTTCAGGTTCGGCTTGCGTTGCCATTGTGGAGCGTAATTGATGCACTGCTGGTTCTTCCCAACAGCCATCGGCTTCACTATTGCTGCCTTCTGCGGCTTGTTCTATATCTACGCTGGTTTCTGGGGGCTGCTGTTGAGAAAAAGTTTGCGCCCGCAAGATAATTAGCTGCTGCTGACGGCCTGGTAAGGGAATGCGTCGCTTGCCGTAGCGTTCGGTAAATGCCATGTACTCGGACAATTCTAGAAGCGTCTGAGGGCGATAAGTAGCACCGAGTTGATTTTCTCGCCGGAAAGCGTTTAATGCCTCCAGATAAAAACTCTGTAAGAAATCTTCAATTATAGTCAGTCGCCCTTGATAACTCAATTGCTTCTGAGGCGGATTAATGTATCGATAAATAATTGCACTCAGAGTACTGTGTAATTCTACCCTACCCCGATTTGAACCCAACTGATAGTACCTGAGACACTGTTGTAGCCGATGCCGAGCCAGGGTCATTGCCGAGCTTTCTACAGAGCCAGAAGCTTGAATACGTTTGCTTTCATGGCAAATCCGATATACTTCGGTGGTAATACGTGTTGCTACATCGTGGCAATTTTGTTCCGAAGCTTTGGTTGATTGTTGAAACTCCCTGGACAGGAGTTGAAATATCACCTCCACGCCTTTAGAATTTTCTCCCAGAATATTTGTAGATGGAATAGTTGCGGTTGCGGCTGAATTCATAGTCTCGGTTTTCAAAAGACCTAACGTATTTAAATACAACCTGTACGACTGTGGGTGTTGGCTTTTTTGATTTTACGTATAAGCTAAACGCAGACCAATCCTACATTGAGAATGTGGATGATTTTATTATTCCCAATTTCGATGGGATTGTTCACACTTTGATAGATGTTATTGCCATTACCCAAGAGCCGTATACAAGTCATTATGGATTTAGAAGCACAAATTCAATTGCTGATTGACAATGCACCCCCCGATGGTATAACACCAAATCTGATTGCAGCAATTGCTCCTGCTCTTAGAGCGATCGCTCAAAAATTACGTCACTCCCAGTACTACATTCTCCAAAATTCGGAGTCAAGCTGGGTTTTAACTACATTGAGCAATCTTACTAATCCAGGATTGGAAAAGCGGGTTATTTACGCTTTCCCTACCATACAGGATGTCTCTCTAATTTCCCCTGCTGGGCTTGACCCTCAAATGCTAGCTAAAATTATCCCTGTCACCCATATTTTGTTCCAATTGGTGGCATTGGAACCCGTAGATAGCATCGTTTTTTTGGAGACGCCGGGTAAGACCACTCATACCGTTGAAGTTCGACGAACTGAACTAGAAAAACTCATGCAGAAGCAGTTACGACAACAGCGATCGCCTAAACAGATACCCCCTGATATTGCATAGAAAAAACTTGGATGTGGGATTTTTTAGATACAATCCCACATCCAAAATTTTAAATCTCAAATTTGTTTGAAAAAGTTTTTGATGAAAATAAATTAATGCCGATTACTAACCTTCTAGTTCTTTAAAGAACCAAGCGATCGGCTTAATTTTTCGCCTAATCTAAAATTGGTTAACAAACAGTTATCAGTGAACATTTTTCAAATTTTAGCTGACTATTAAGCAAAATTTCCCACCTAAGAACAGGTGGTAGGTTTCGCTTAGGGTCTAAAGTCCCATTTTGTATCTGTTAACTGGTAAATGTTTTAATAGAGGCGACTCAGTGTGTACTCAGCTATGTTAATCAATGCCTGATGGGATTCTGAAGGTGGGAGAACTGCAAGATGTTCAATTGCTAACTTAGCATGGTGAGCAGCTAACTCTCGCGCCTGCTGTATACCTTGACTATCTTGAATTAATGCTAGTGCTTGCTCTAAATCCCCTTCTTGAGCAAACTTACGTTCAATTAGCACTTCCAGGTATGGTTTTTCCTTTAAGGCAAACAAAACTGGTGCAGTGAGATTACCACTTTTGAGATCAGATCCGGCTGGTTTACCCAAAGTATCAGTTGTACTGGTGAAATCTAAAATGTCATCCATAATCTGAAATGCCAAACCTAGATGACGGCCGTAGTCGTACAAATGTTCGGCAGTTTCTAGGGAAACGTCACTAAGTAACCCAGCTGCTTTAGAACTGTTGGCAATTAAAGAAGCTGCTTTGTAATAGCTCTTTTTTAGATAAGTTTCTATTGAGATGCCATAATCAAAACAATTTATTCCTTGCTGGATTTCTCCAGTAGCCAAATCCATAATCACTTCTGAGAGTAGTTTCACCACCTCCAAATTGTCCAAGTTTGCTAAATACCAGGACGATTGGGCAAAGAGAAAATCTCCTGCTAGGACAGCAACGCGATTACCGAATAGACTATGAACAGTAGGCACACCACGTCGCATTTGTGATTCATCTACCACATCGTCGTGTACCAAACTTGCTGTATGAATCATTTCTGTAATCTCAGCAAGGCGGCGATGACGCGGTGTAATCTCTTGATCTAACATTGTTGCCCGCGATATTAGCAGGACAATTGCTGGTCTGATACGCTTTCCCCCAGCACCGAATAAATGTTCGGCTGCTGCAAACAGAATGGGGTGGCGATTTCCAACTAGCTGCTTGAGGTTATCTGCTAGTAATCGCAGGTCTGCTTCCACAGGGGTAAACAGGGAGGTGGCTGGGGTCATGGATGGGCGGACTCTGACTTAGGTTACGAAAGTTTACATATCCTACACTCATTTTAAGATAACCCTGTGCCAGCGCAAAGTTTTCATCAGGTAATCTCATTTTCATCGAAAGCGACGGGAAACTCCATCCCCTTGTGGGTGTTCCGGGATAGTCGCCCCGTCGCTTGGGGCATTGGGCATTGGGCATTGGGTATTGGCCAAACAGCTAGTTTCTTCCCCATGCCCTATTCCCCATGCCCAAAAACTCCATCCCCTTGTGGGTGGAGTTTTTTATGAGTCTATCGGTGATAATTAAGGTTAGCGGCGCGTCTGTCAATAAGCAATAATACTTGGTGTCTGATAACTCAGGTTTTAAACTAACTTAAAACATGAATTATCCGTATATGGGAATAAATATCAGCTTAAATTGTATTAAATAGTTTCCCTGTACACGTTTCCCGCCACTGTTCAAAGGATAATTCAAGCAATACTACCTATTGACAAAATGGATGTGGTTTAAATAAGTTGGCGACTAGTCAGACTAAATTTCTTTAGGACTGAAGTGTAGCTATTCAAAAAATTTGAAATTTAGCAGTCGAATAGGCTCAAAATTTAAGGTCGTTGTGTTACGCTAAAATATAGGAATTTTAAATTTTTCAGATATTCACACCCCAAAAGTAAATCACCTAGTAGTTGATTTTACTGGCTTGGTGATGTAAGTCTAAAATAATTAATCGTAGCTTAAAATTAAGGAAATAATTCTTTTTATTTTTTCTACGAGCCGCGAAACTCCTGGTTTGGAGCTATGCGATATCCCTATGGGAAGCCGCTACACGTCTTCAGCGCACGTTGAGCGCAAGCATTGCTCCTTTCACAGCAATGTGAATAAAAATAAAGCAGATCAAGTAGACCGCAAAGAATCATAGTTTTAGATTGCCTTTTAGCAATCTAACTGCTGTGGGATCTATGGTCTGCAAGAAGTCGCATTAGAAAATAAATTATTTGTCTGTAGAAAATTTTATCTCTATAGGTAATTTTACCATAGGAAGCTACAGCCATCAAGAATGCACTTGCTTGGCTGAGGTTCTACTAATTTTATTTTTATGGAATTTTATTTCGTTTAGAAAAGTGCTAGTAGAACAATGATTTACGGAAGTATACCTATGATGATTTTTATTTTAGCGTCTGGATATTTGTTCACAGTCTACCTGTTATTAGCACTGGCGAAGCGAACGGGTACAAAGACTGTTGCTAAAAGTTTTTCTTCATCTGCCGAAGGAAAACACAAGCAGGAGATATCAGTAAGGGCAAAGGTGACTGAAGCAGTCAATAGTCAGTAGACATTGGGCATTGAGCATTGGGTATTGGGCATGGTCAATAACCAATAGTTATTCTTCCTCTGCTTCCCCTGCTCCCCCTGCCCCCTGCCTTTTAATTGGTGTCGTAGCGTTTTTCTCACAGTGAATTCATAATCTTTATTTTCTCAGATCAATGGCGTTATCTGAAGAATAAAGAATTAAGGATGAAATTCAGAACATT
>NZ_JAIVFR010000479.1 GCF_020829685.1 Nostoc sp. CHAB 5715
GCCCAATGACAAATGACTAATGCCCAATGACAAATGACTAATGCCCAATGACTAATGCCCAATGACTAATGACTAATGACTAATGACTAATGACTAATGACAATTAAGAACTTGAGACAAAGCGATCCTATTGTCGTCCGGGTGGAAACTCCACTGAATGAAGCTATCCAAATTCTCGCAGAACGCCACATCAGTGGACTACCTGTTGTGGATGATGTCGGTAAATTGGTGGGCATTATATCAGAAACCGATTTGATGTGGCAAGAAACTGGTGTTACTCCACCTGCGTACATCATGTTTCTTGATAGCGTTATCTATTTAAAAAATCCTGCTACTTATGAACGTGATTTGCACAAGGCTTTAGGGCAAACCGTTGGGGAGGTGATGAGTAAAAACCCGATCGCTATTTCCCCTGATAAAACTTTAAGCCAAGCCGCTACAATCATGCACGATCGCAGCGTTCACCGCTTGCCAGTACTTGACGACACGGATCAAGTAATTGGTATCCTCACTCGTGGTGATATTATTCGGGCAATGGCAGCAAGTCAAGATTAGTCATTAGTCAGCCCCTTCGGGGAAGTCAAAAGTCAAAAGTCAAAAGTCAAAATTACAGCGCTTTTCAAGTAATTGAACTACACCACTCCCTACTCCCCACTCCCCACTCCCCGTCTCATCTGTGGTCTAAATACCTGAAAAATGCTGTAAGTCATTAGTCAAGAGTTTTATGACACTTGGCTATTGTCTTTACTTTTGAATCATTTTTTACACCTTTGAAAATCAGGATAACTAGATGAGTATTACTCCAGAGTCTGTTAAGCAATTGCTCAGTTCTGAGAATTTAGGCGATCGCTTACGTGCAGTAAATCAAATCCGCGAACTGGAACCTGCGATCGGCTTTGAATTAATTCAAAGTGCTATTGGCGATAGCAATTCCCGTGTCCGTTACTCGGCGGTGAGTCAAATGGATACACTCGGAACACAAGATTTACAGTTATCCTTGAATATCTTGCGCGATCGCTTGCTTCATGACTCCGAAGTAGATGTACAAGCAGCAGCAGCAGACTGTTTGGGCGCTCTGAAGTTACATGAAGCTTTTGAAGACTTGCAACACCTTTACCATACAACCGATGAATGGTTAATACAATTCAGTATTATCGCTACATTAGGAGAGTTAGGCGATCCACGAGCCTTTGAACTACTCAAAGAGGCACTTTCATCAGAAAACGAATTAGTCCAAACTGCTGCTATTAGTTCTTTGGGTGACTTGGGAGATTTACAAGCAGTTCCTTTGTTGGCTCCCTATGCTACCAATCCAGATTGGCAAATTCGTTACAGACTTGTACAAGCCTTGACTCGTTTGGGTAGTGCAGAAGCCAAATCTATATTAGAAACTCTGGCTAATGATGAAGTAGAAGCGATCGCAACTGAAGCGAAACAATCTTTGCAATCAGTTTAAGTCTATCTCAGGTTAAAGAAATTTTACCTTTTAAATCAATACGGTTCAGTTAAGGCTTATCAAAGTCAATTTTTGGCGTTGCTGATTCCATGTATGAAAATGATTTTGCATAATACCAAAATCCTTGTAGAGACGTAGCAGTGCTACGTCTCTACATTCGGATTCATACTTCAATTCAGCAACGCCTATAGGAATCATATTTGATTTTTGAAATTATCTATGTAGGTGGGGAGTGGGGAGTAGGGAGTAGGGAGTAGGGAGTGGGGAGTTTTGAATTCAGGTAATTACCGTACTTTATAGTTAATAATTCATAACCCTTGGCAGGCTCAGGGCATCGCTCATAACTCCTAACTTTCTACAACTCCTAACTTGATTAAAGCCAACCGCGTAAGCGATAAACTAAAGAACCAATGTACTCTTTTAAAGCGGTGGTAAATTGGTGCAAGTTGTCGGTATCAGGTAATAAATTTAGTATAGCGGCTTTGGGAGTGCTGCCGAGTTCTTGCAGTTCACCCTCACTAACAAGAAAGTCAGTCGGTGCAGGAATAACATTAATTTCTTGACGTTGGAAAATCTTAAGCGATCGCGGCATGTGCATTGCAGAAGTAACTAATAATACCTGATTGATGCCACGAGATGACAAGATTTTGCGGACATTTACAGCATTTTGATAAGTATTTAGAGATTCAGGTTCTTGGATAATTGCCTCAGATGGAATACCAATAGATGTCAGTATTGTTGCCATATCTGCCGACTCTGAAGAACCACTACCACGCCAATCAATGCGCCCCCCGCTTAGAATGATTATAGGCGCTCTTTTTTGGCGATACAGTTGTGCGGCATAAATTACGCGATCGCCTGATTCACTCAAATCGACGGTAGGTCTTGGAGGAAAAGCTGATTTGGTTGCACCACCCAAAACCACAATCGCTTCTGCAACTGGTATTTGGGCGCGTGGAAGATTTTGCCATTCTAGCGATCGCACTAATGATTTAGCAATCCAAGCATTACTACAAAATAGCAATAAAATTAGGGCAAAAGCAATTGCGATCGCCGCAGTGCGCGGTCGTTTCCACAACGTAACTAATGCTACTACCAAACTCACACAGGCTAATCCTAGTGGATAAAAAAATAGTGGCAGTAGTTTGGAGAGATATAAAAACATGGTGGGGAATGGGGAGATGAGGGAGATGAGGAAGATGAGGAAGATGAGGGAGTAGGAGAAGAACTATTGATTATTGACTAATGTCCAATGCCCCATGCCCCATGCCCAATTCCCAATGCCCAAATTACTACTTTTCCCAAAACCTGAAATTGATACTACTTCCAGGGGTGCGACGGTAACGGCGGGCGGTTCTTCTTGTTTGCTGTTTGTTGATCCTGTCGTTGTTCGTTGGTTCAATTTCGCCCTCTTCTGATTCTTCAACTTGCAACTGAGTTCGAGTTTCTTCCTTACTTCCCCACCAAGCAGTAATCCAGCCTCCAGCTAAAGCGCCTATTCCCCCTAGCAAGACACTCATGGGTGCTGGATACCCCAAATATACAAAGCCAAGCATGAAAAATAACCAGTATTTTAGTCCTGTATCGACACCATCAGAGGAGGCGACAGTTGACGTCTGGGGGCTATTATCAGTTACATTTGTGATCCAGCTGAGGATGAAACCGCCCATGATACCTAAGAAGATGCTCAGGGCTGGTGCGGAGCCGGTCATTATTAATATAAATATTAAAAATGCCCCAAATAACAACTGAGAAAAGAAGCTGGGAGAAATACTGAAAAGGTCGTTCTTTTTGTCTGCCATAGAGTAAAAAAAGGCTATTAACTAATTACTAATGACGCTCTCTACGAGACGCTAAAAGCGAACGCGGACTCGCTAACGCTACGCTAACGTAATTCCTAATTTTCCATTTAATTACGAATTACGAATTACGAACTTGTACTGAGCTTGTCCTGAGCGTAGCCGACTTGTACTGAGCGGCGTCGAAGTAAGGGCGTAGCCGAAGTATTACGAATTATTTTAATTGTGCCTGCTGCGGTAGAGTTGTATCCAAAATCTTTACGTAAGATTGTTCTTCTTCAGTAAAAGGTTCGGCTTGTTTGATTTGTGAGTCTAATAAATCGGCGGTGGCATCAGCGATATCACCAGTGCGGTTGTTCAGACGTTCTTTTATAACTTCAAGGGGTGCTGTGCATTGGATAATCTGAAGGGAAAGTTGGTGCTTTGTAGCTTGAGCGATCGCTTCTTGCCGCAACTGTTGGCGATCGTACTTGGCATCCAAAATTACCGAAAAACCTTGTTGAGCCAGGATAATTCCCAATTCCAATAGCCGTGTGTAGGTTTTTTCGGTCATCTCAGGGGTATACAAATCATCGCCACCTTTTTGCCACAGAGGAATTCCCCCTAAATGTTTCCGCACCGCATCAGAACGCAGGTGAATCGCTCCCATTTGACGCGCTAAATGCTTTGCTGTAGTACTTTTACCAGAACCCGACAACCCCGACATCAAAATTAGTTCTCCCAGCTTTGGTTTAGTGTATTCCCAAGCCTGTTTGTAATACTCAGCAGCAGTTTTTGTTGCTTCTTCCTTTACCGTCGCGGGTACACTCGGATCGTCTAGCAAAAATGAAGTTACCTTCGCCCGAACATAAGCCTGACGGCTCAAATACAAGGGTAGCACCTGTAAGCCTTCCCAGTCTCCAGTTTGCTCAATGTATGAATTCAAAAAGGCATTACCCAAGTCTTTGCGCTGCCGCGCTTCCAAATCCATCACCGTGAACGCCACATCGTACATTACATCGACAAAGCGAAACGGCTCATTAAACTCAATGCAATCGAACAGCAGGATTTTATCGTGCCATAGGGCAATATTTCTCAGGTGTAAATCCCCGTGACATTCACGAATATAGTTGTTGTGAATTCTGCTAGCAAATAATTCTGGACGTTCGGCAAAAAAGTTATCTGTATATTGCTTTGTTTCTGTAAATTGCGCCTGAGTCTGGGGGGCACCAATATACTTTTCAGTTTGCTGATAATTCTCGTCAAATGCAGCCCGAACTTTTGGGACTTCACCAAAACTGCGAATATAATCATTCGTCTGTGCTTCGGCATGATATTGAGCCACCACCCGTCCCAACTCATCTAGATGTGTCTCATTCAACTTACCCTGCTCAAAAAGTGTACTTAATAGCGACTCTTGAGGAAACTGGCGCATCTTCAGCACATATTCTACAGCCTCGTCAGTTCCCCCTAACTGGTATTGCTCTCCTACCAAAGTTATGGGTAAAACTTCTAAATACAGTTCACCTGCTCCCCGTTGATTCAACCGTAACTCTTCCTGAGAAAAATGTTGCCGCTTCTCTAAGGTGGAAAAGTCTAAAAAACCAAAATTTATAGGTTTTTTTAGTTTATAGGCGTAATCCCCAGTCAGCAGCACATAAGAAATGTGGGTTTGAACTAGTTGAATAGGTTCTGTTACCGGATGGGGATAAAATCCAGGTTGCAACATTTGCTCAATAAAAGCTGGAAGAGTCGCTTCTGTCATCTCTGTCCTCTGCGGTTCAAATACAAAAAACCAGGAGTTCCCCCCTGGTATCATCAAAAATTATTACACAGTTTACCAATTGAGTGCTGATAAGCTAATGCACTTACATATTGCGCTATTTTCCGTGAAGACTAGGGCTATTTTATTCTCATCTAGCCCGCCTCAGAATGAATTCTGAGGCTAATAGCAAAAGTCCACTAAAGTGGACTAAAAGCCTTTCTTAGTCCACTTTAGTGGACTTGGACTAAAAGCCTGTGAACTTCAGTTCTGGGCGGTTTATGTCTAGAACGAAATAGCCCTGGCTTTGTTGCCCTACCTGCAACTCAGACTCTAATTCATTCTGAATTCTGACCGGAGGCGGAGCGTCTCCGGCTCCGCTCCTGACTCCTGACTCCTGAATTCTATCAGCTTTGATCCAAGCGCAGTACTGCCATAAAGGCTTCTTGCGGTACATCCACAGTACCCACAGATTTCATCCGCTTTTTACCTTTTGCTTGCTTCTGTAATAATTTCTTCTTCCGGCTGATGTCACCACCGTAGCACTTGGCTAACACATCTTTCCGCAAAGCGGGGATATGTTCGCTGGCAATAACTTTACT
>NZ_JAIVFR010000047.1 GCF_020829685.1 Nostoc sp. CHAB 5715
CAAAAAGGCTCAACTGCCGAGTAAAAAGGCTCAACTGCCGAGTAAAAAGGCTCAACTGTCGAGTAAAAAGGTTCAACTGCCGAGTAAAAAGGTTCAACTGTCGAGTAAAAAAGTGTCAGCCGAAGAGCGATCGACAGACGAACTCCCGACCATAGAATTTCCCTCGTGAGGGAAATTCTATGGTCGGGAGTTCGTCTGTCGATCGCTCTTCGGCTGACACTTTTTTGCTTTCTGAACTGCTGTCGATAGGGTTGGCTTTTGAGTTGAAGTTTCTCAAACCTCTTTGCCTTCCCGCAAAAATCACTAAATCAGTTTAGCTTGTGCAAACACTTTAATTGGTGATTAACATTTACATTATCTTCTTTTATAGCAATAGCAAATCATTACTTACTATATAATTAACATAACCTTATATAGTAAAAGTATATTTGATAGCAATGCTGCTAAGTACAATTAATGAGAACGAATAGAATTCACTTTTTTCAGCAGCAACAAATAATTCCCTGCACTAAAGACCTATCTGAGACTGTCTTCGCCTTACCACAACACTTTCCTCAATATGCGGTTGATAACAATGAGTTCTTGTCATCAGGTATGGCACTACTCTACCTTAACTGCTTCCTTATAAAATTAATACAATCAGGAAAAAAACAAAAGCTTTGACATTTGTTGGGCATTGGGCATGGGGCATTGGGCATGGGGCATGGGGCATTGGGCATTGGTTATTGGCCTTGTCCATTGGTGTCAACTTAAGCTAAAAATCGCTTATCTGTTAACTTCCTCACCCGCCTTGGAATTCATTCCAAGGCTAATAGCTCAAGTCTACTAAAGTAGACTAAAAATTTTTCGGATTATTTAGTCATCTTCAGATGACTTCCGCTATTAGCAAGGAACTTCAGTTCCTTGCGGGACATGGCTTTTACGTTAAGTTGACACGTATGGGCCTTGTCTCCCTCATCTCCCTCATCCTCCCCTGCCTCCCCTGCTCCCCCTCCTCTCCCTACCCTCTCATCTTCAAGGCAGAGATATCATAAAAGAGCTTAAAAGTCTAGTTTGTGTGAACACACAAAAATTTTATTCCGTATTAATATCAATACGAATGCGTAATTGAGGGACACGGCTTAAGATAGCTTTAATATCGGCTAAAATCGGGTTTTAGGCTTATATAAATGAGAGGTGGGCTGATTTTTGCCAGATTTGTACTTAAATTAGTACGATTATGAGCGAATGACACGGAATGGGATAATCACAACCTGAGGATTCCAGTTGATTCAAAAAAAGAACTCAGAAAGCTGATCAGAATACATTCTGCTGCCTTCTTAGTTCTATCCTCCTCCTGAGTGTCTACCTTGTAGTTGATGCAGTAGATATTATGGGGCAATTATAGTTATAGGACACTAAAACCCTTTTGTGTCCTTTACGCAATTGTACTAATGCACAAGTGCATTACCTAATCAACAGACTTTTGGTTGTAATTATCCAGATTAGAAAAACTCAACTGTCAAATTTATAGGAGTGAAAATGCCAGAACAAGAATTTACCGAAACCGCATCCAAAGAGACTACAGTGGCAGAGATCAACAGCCAAACAGGAACCATCACCAAACTCCAGCCTCCCGCACAGTCTCAAGATGAATGGCAAAAATATGGTGAGCAAATTTCTACCTTTTTAGCAACATTGCCAGAATATCTGGGAAGCTTCTTTAATCAATATAAGCAACCCCTGATCACTGTTGGTTTAATTGTGGGATCAATTGTTGGGGTTAAAGTACTCTTGGCAATATTAGATGCTTTGAATGATATCCCCTTGGTAGCACCTACTTTTGAGTTGATCGGTATTGGTTACTCTGCTTGGTTTGTTTACCGTTATTTACTCAAAGCCTCAACCAGGAAAGAGTTAACTAGTGAAATCACCACTCTTAAATCACAAGTGATTGGTCAACAAATTCCAGAAGCTTAATAGTGATTATCGCTTCTCTATGAGACCCTTCTCTACGAGACGCTTTGCGTAGCTTGCTTCCACGAAGTGGTACGGCAAGCTCAGGGCAAGGCGCTATGCGTAGCTTGCTCCTGTGTAGAAGTAAGCTCTAATTGCAAATCACTGAAGTCTGATCGTTAGAAGTCGGCGATCAGACTTCTAGAGGTCGCTTTCTCTGAACCTTTGGTTTAACGTGAGTTCGATGAAGCCAATTCGCAATTCGCAATTCGCAATACTTCGACTACGCTCAGGACAAGCTCAGTACAAGTTCGCAATTAAACTAAGCCCGACACTAGGAGTGGGGTTTCAACCTACCTTGCGATACAAGGATTATTTCGCCCACTTTCTTGCGAGGTTTTTACCTTTTCCCCTTATTGATAAACCTCTCCCTGACTTGAACTAAAGTTCAAGTCTGTCCCTCTCCAAATCGGAGAGGGAGGGTTTTGCATAGTAAACACCTCTTAGGGTCTTTTGATTCAGTCTCGTTAGGCGAACAGCACATAAGCCGTCGAACTCACGTTTGGTTTACAGCAGTTTTCATGTATTTGAACCACATCTGTTGTAGGGGTAAAGCGCAATGCTCATACGTGTCAACTTAACGTAAAAGCCATGTCCCGCAAGGAACTGAAGTTCCTTGCTAATAGCGGAAGTCATCTGAAGATGACTAAATATAGCCAAAAATTTTTAGTCTACTTCAGTAGACTTTAGCTGTTAGCCTTGAACTTTAGTTCTAGGCGGGTGAGGAAGGCAACAGTTAAGCTATCTATAGCTTACAGCAGTTTTCATGTATTTGAACCACATCTATCGTAGGGGTTTAGCATTGCTAAACCCCTACCGCGTGGTCTATTTACCTGAAAATAGCTGTAATTACGAATTAGGAATTACGTTAAAAGCGGTAGCGATTCTTTTGACTTTTGACACTTCGACTCCGCTCAGTGTTAACTTTTGACTTCCGCCTTGCGGTACTAGCCTCCTGTGGACAAGTTACCTTTTAGGTTCTGCTTTGGCGTGGGGGAGGTTTTGGAGACACGCTACCCAATGCCTGCGGTGGTCACTGAGCTTTGCGTTGCCCTGAGCTTGTCGTACCACTTCGTGGAAGCAAGCTACGCGCAGCGTCTCGCAGAGAAGGGTCGAAGTGCGAGCTACGCCTACGCACAATGTTTGGAGATGAAATTCCCTCCAACTTGCCCCGTTTTACTAAAGCTTGATGAATCATCGCCGCCACTTCAGCCCGAGTAGCTACTTTGTTAGGAGCAAGAATTTGTGGATTTGGATAGTTAACTACTAGACCATTGGCTGTAGCAGCAGCTATTTTGCTAGTAGCATAGGTTGGAATATCTTTAGCATCTTTATAGACACTTAAAATCTGATTTGGGGAAGTGGGTGCTTTCAAATTCAACCCACTAACAAGGGCAACTAAAACTTGCACTCGCGTAATATTTTGTTGTGGGTTGAAGGTTTTTTTCGGGTAGCCTTTGAGAAATCCGGCACTGATGGCTTGGTCAATTGCTGAAGTAGCCCAAAATTTTGCTGGTATATCTTGAAATGCGATCGCAGGCTTAGACGGTTCTTGCTCAAAGGCTTTTTGCAGGATAGCAGCAAATTCGGCGCGGTTTACAGGCTGATTTGGTCTAAAAGAATAATCAGGAAAGCCCATGAGAATACCACGGGAAGAAAGAACATCTATAAAACGCCGACCCCAAAAGTTATTGGGCACATCGTTAAATGCAATTGGCGGCGGAATAATAGATTTTTGTTTTGCCGGAGTTACTAAAGGCAACGCTGATGATGTAATTGATGACTCAAGTCCTGCTGAAGAGGATACAGGTGACTGTGGTTGTGGGGATTGAGTTGGGATTACCTGAGCCGATGGTAACACTGCGCCAGAAGAAGTTGCGCTATTAGTTGGCAATGCAGGTGTCTTGGGTTCAACAACAGCCTCAGGTGGAGATGACGGCAAAACGTTATTGGGGGCTGCATTTAGTTCTACCTTGGGAGTAAGGAAAGGCAATACTTGATTTGGTTGAATACTAGGAGACGGAGTAGAAGAAGGCGACAGCAACCCGTTTAAGTTCCAGCTAGAATCCCTGCGCGACAATGACCAAAAAAGAATTGCTCCGATAGTGGCGAAAGCAATCAGTATGGCTATAAATTCATCAAAGCCAAGGGCAGTTCTTTGGGATGACTCCGGTTCAGAAGGAGGTCTATTTGTCATCGTGATTACCCTGGTAGCAGTAAAACTTGTATCTAAACAAATTAAGCCACAGATTTAATTGTAATTCATAGAAAAATATTAGGCTTTTGGTTCAACGCCGAGCGATCGCAATTGGGCAGCTAGGCGATCGGCTCTTTGAAGTTCCTGTTCAGCCTTTTGACGTTCTTGTTCTGCCCTTTGACGTTCTTGTTCTGCTCTTTCATCGCCACTCAACAACAAATTACCTTGTAAATCCCACCAACGCAACCAGGGTAATTCCACATTCTGATAAACTCCTAGCCATAAACCTAATTCAACTTCTAAGGAGCCTATGGGATAATGTCCTCGTTCATTTGCTGCTAAAATCTGATACTGTCCTTCAATCAGATGATAAAGTTCTAGACTGGCTTTACTCGCTTCATAAATGCCGTAGAAGGGAGGACGAATCACCTGCTCATAAACCCAAAATTTACCCTTCCAAGGAGTTTTATCGAAAGCGGCGGGAAACTCCATCCCCTTGTGGGTGTTCCTGGATAGCCGCCCCGCCGCTTTGGGCATTGGGCATTGGGCATTGGTAACTTCTTCCCCATGCCCCATGCCCGATTCCCCATGCCCAAAAACTCCATCCCCTTGTGGGTGGAGTTTTTTATCTCGTTCTTCACTACCGTCTCCAGAGACAAATTCCAAGACAATCAACGGGGCAATAAACTCTCGCCACAATACATAAGAACGTCGCGTTTGCCCATTCAGTGTAGCCAGTACATTCGGTACATAAAACCAATCCGGTGCTTCTGCTCCTTTTTCAGGGGGATCAGTCAAGCGCCAGTAAATGCCTAAGTCTTGGCCAATACAATATTGACCTTCAGGATTTATTTGCTTGAGGACGGGTGTAATCGAGTCAGTTAGTAAGATACTTTGGGGATGCTCTTGCCAATTTTTCACAAACGTGCCATCGGACTCTGGAAGTTGAGTATGGTCGGGAAAAGGAGTGAGGGCGGTGGATGGATTGGTTACAGAGGTCATAACGCTACCTTTGCACTTTTTGTAAAGGTTGTTTTTAGTGTAGCTTGCGATCGCTCTCTAAATATTCTCCACCCAGATTAGAAATCGCACACCTATTACTTCCAGTCGCCTTGCGCTAGATATCTATAGGACTTACGCAAAAATCGCCCAAAAGCTTAATTTATCGAACCGCCAAGACGCCAAGAACGCCAAGAATTCGTAGAGCGTGCGTAAGTCCTAATCTAAACCGAAACCGGATTTAGAGGATGACAGAATGTAAAATATTAACTTATTGTTTACCTAGTATTTGTAAAAATCAGGGTGTATAGTGCCAGAAGAATCCAGTTGCCAAATCTCACCGCCATTTGTGTCTCTTGGTAGCGATCGCGATATCGATTTAGATTCAACCCTGCAAGAACTACCAATGTACAACTTCCCAGTGGAAATCAATCACACTGGTATGGAAGTGGCTAGTTTTTTGGAAAAATACCCCCAGCTACCAGGAGTAATTTTGGTAGAACAGGGAAAGTTCATTGGGATGATTTCGCGGCGGCGACTGCTGGAATTTTTGATTCGCCCATTCGGACAAGAGTTATTTGTTCAGCAACCATTAGCCGTTCTCTACAGCTATGCGCGGATACCGATGTTGCTGCTTGCTGATACAACATCGATTTTAACTGCGATGCAACTTAGCTTAAAGCGATCGCCAGAATTCTTAGCAGAACCAATTGTAGTAGAAACAGAATCTGGTGCTTATAGATTGTTAGATGTCCAAGAATTGAATATTATTTCTTGGCAAATTCGAGGAATCGACAATCTGGTAAGATATGAACGCAGCCAAGCCCAAATGATTCAAAATGATAAAATGGCAAATTTGGGACGTTTGGTAGACGGTGTAGCGCACGAAATTTTAGACCCAGTGGGTTTTATTTGGGGTAACATAACTTACGTTTCAACTTATAGCCAAGATTTGCTCAAGCTGATAGCGGCTTATCAAAAAGAGCTACCATCAGCTTCTGATGCAATTAATCTTCTTAAAGAAGAGATTGAATTTGATTTTTTAGAACAAGATTTGTTGCGATCGCTTGCTAGTATCCGCACTGGAGCGGAAAGATTAAAAAAACTTGTCACCAGTTTACAAAACTTCTGTCATATCGATGAACTTTATCCCAAGCCAGTGGATTTACACGCTTGTATTGATAGTATTATTTTATTAATTAATAGCCGTCTTCAAGGAGAAATTGAAATCGTCAAATACTACGGTCAATTACCCCCAGTGTATTGCTTTATGGGGCAGTTAAGCCAAGTTTTGATGAATATTTTCAGCGAAGTTGTGGATACTTTACTCAATGAAGCAGTGCGACAGCAGTTGCATCGAGAAGATACAAAAACTGTTCAAAAACCCCGAATTGAGATTACTACAGAAGTAATTTCCCAGGAAGCAAGCAACCCAAATGCACCAGATTCTCGCTGGATATTAATTCGCATTGCCGACAATGGGCCTGGAATGTCTCAAGAATTGCAACAGCAAATTATGGAGTCGTTTTCTCTTGAAACGAAGAATAGTAAAAATACTAGTTTAGCAGTAAGTTATCGAATTATAACAGTAAGACATGGTGGTAAATTAAGTTTTCATTCACAGACTGGTATCGGTACAAAATTTGAAATCTTATTGCCTTTAGTTTGATAAGAGGCATGGGGAATGGGGCATGGGGAAGAAGTTTCCAATGCCCAATACTTCGACTTCGCTCAGTACAAGTGCCCAATGCCCAATGCCCAATGCCCAATGCCCAATGCCCAATGCCCAATAACGTTTTGTTGTTTTACCATAAGTGCTATATTGGCTCTTGACCCGACCGAGTACAAACTATGTATAAACCCACAGGACAGCGAACTAGAGGTGTTGTACTTAGTACTACAGGACAGTTAGGGAGAGTGGGCAGATGAACAAAAATACTGGGCAAAGTGGTGTTTTTTCTCTGTTTAACAAAGTTTGGGGGTTTAAGTCAAGAGCCTCTATAGACAGCACGTTTTGTGTCGGGGTAAAATCCCCGTTACAAAACGTAATTGCGAATTGCGTTAGCGCAGCGTTAGCGAGTCCGCGAGCGTCATTGCGAATTGCGAATTGGTTTAAAGGCGTACCCCTACGTCGCATTTTGGTAACGTTGTTTCTGCTGCAAATCTTGCTAGCTGTGGGATTAACTGGATATTTATCGATTCACAATGGGCAAAAGGCAGTCAATGAGGTAGCTAGCGAATTGCGTTATGAAGTCGCTAATCGAGTAGAGCAGAATTTACAGACTTATCTCTCAACTTTGCGTCAACAACTGCGCGGTAATCAAAATGTCATTGACATCGGGTTGCTCCCGATGGAAAATTTGGCAACCTGGGAGTCATACTTAATAAAGCAGTTAGAGATTTTTCCTGATGCCATCGCTTTAACGGCAAGCAATGAACAACTTGAATATTTAGCGGTGGAAAAGCTCAACGATCGCCAATTTTTACTCACAAAAGCCGACAAGTCAACTGGGTACAACCTCTACACTTACAAAATTGACTCTTTTGGTCAACGTACCCAACTTCCAGAAGTGATCAAAAACTATGATGCGCGATCGCGTCCTGATTATCAAGCAGCAGTTAACGCCAAAAAATTCAGCTTTAGTCAGATTTTTACAGCCCTCACTGAACCAACACTCCTGATTAGTGCATCTCAACCTATATATAACTCCCAAGGTCAGTTACTCGGTGTCAACAGCGCTCTAACTCATATATCACAAATTGGAGATTTGCTGCAAAATATTAAAGTTGGCAAGTCTGGACAAATTTTTATTATCGAGCGATCGGGGCTATTAGTCGCAAGTTCCACAACCGAAGAACCATTCTGCTTACAAAATGGTAAACCCGTTAGGTTCGCAGCTTCCCAGAGCGGGAATTCTTTGACTCAAGCAAGCGCTAAATATTTAACAACTAAATTTAGTAACTTTGACCAGATTCAAAGTTTACAGCAACTAAATTTCTCCTTTGGCGGTAAACGACAATTTTTAGAAATTAGACCCTTCGAGGGTGAACTAAATGTCAATTGGTTAATAGTAGTGGCTGTTCCAGAAGCAGACTTTATGGGACAAATTGAGCGCAACACTCAAACCATAATTTTTCTTTGTTTGGGAGCATTGGGATTAGCTACTTTACTGGGGATTATCACCGCCCGTTGGATAACTCAGCCAATTTTGTACTTCAGCACGGCGACAAAAGATTTAGCAGATTTGACTAATGGCGAAGACTCAGTGGTGATAGTACAGGGCATTAAAGAACTAGAGGTGCTGGCTGCATCTTTTAACGAGATGATACAGCAGTTAGGGAAAACCTTTACTGCACAGATAACCAAAAATGAAGAGTTAGAATTGCAAGTTTTGCAGCGAACTCAAGAATTACAGCAAGAGATTCAAGTACGGATTAACAGTGAGCGCATACTAAGCCAGCATCATCAGGTGTTGGCAGAACTGGCAAATCATAAGGCGATTTCAGAAGGAAAGCTAGAAACGGCATTCAAAGTTATTACCGAGAAAGCAGCAAATGCTTTAGAAATAGAACGAGTCAGTGTGTGGTTATTCAATGGTGACCGCACCAAACTACAATGTATAAGTCTCTATGAACGTAGCAATCAAAGACATTCAGCAGGTTTAGAAGGCAACCTTGCAGATTATCCCATCTATTTTAAATCCCTGACATCTGCGCGGATTATTGCCGTCACCGACACTCGCACCGATCTACGGATACAAGAATTATGGGATGAACTGCTAGAACCAAAGAATATTGTATCTCTAATTAATACCTCCATTTGGGTTGGGGGCGAAGTGGTGGGAACAGTATTGTATGAACAGATTGATATTCCCCGGATATGGGAACTGAGTGAGCAAAACTTTGTTAGCTCAATAGCTGAATTTGTCACCCTAACTTTAGAAGTATGCGATGTCTACGACGAGCTTCGCTTACGCAAACAGGCAGAATCCGCTCTGCGTGAGGCTCAAGAAGCTGCCAAAATTGCAAATCGTGCCAAAAGCACCTTTTTAAGAAACATCAGCCATCAACTGAGAAATCCCTTAACCTCCATTCTGGGAATTACAGAAGCACTCCAAAATCAAGTGTACGGTACTGTAACCGAAGAACAGCGCCAGTCCCTAAATATCCTCGAATCCACTGGCAAGAATTTACTAAAATTGATTAACCAGATCCTTGAGCTTACCGATATCGAATCCAGCAAGATAGAACTGCAATTAGCTGCTACTTCGATTCAAGGAATATGTGACTCTAGTCTTAGTTTTGTCAAACATTTAGCGTTGCAGAAAAATATTCATCTGAGCGTACAAATACCTGAAGAAATTGAACCCATCCAAGTCGATGAAAGCCGCATCCGCCAAGTATTTATCAACCTTTTGACTAACGCTATCAAGTTTACTAAAGAAGGAGGCAAAGTTTGGATTGAAGTCCAGCCAAATTCCACAAATGAATATATCTTTTTCAGCGTAATAGATACGGGTATTGGTATGCTTTCCGATGACCTTTTCCAATTATTTCAACCTTTTGTGCAAGTTGAAAATTCCTCTAACCGTAATTCCACAGGTACTGGTTTAGGGTTAGTAATGGTGCAAAAGATTGTCGAGTTGCATGGTGGTACTGTCCATGCTGAAAGTCAGTTGGGTAAAGGTAGTCGTTTTACAGTCAAACTTCCTTGGAAAAAGGTCTAGGAATGGGGAGTGGGGAGTTATTCCTCGTTCTCTTTAATTGCTTTTAAACCCAAATCACCCCACCTCGCCAAAGCGTAGCTTTGTCTCCCCTCCCCAAGAATAAGGCTACAGTGTACACACAAGTTATCGAATCACTACCAGTCCTCGAATTACCCCACCCTAACCCTCCCCGATGTATTGGGGAGGGAACGAGAATCTCTTGTTTCCCCCCTTTACAAGCTGTACCAATGGAAAGAAAGTTAGCGATCGCTACATTATGAGGGAACGAGAATCTCTTGTTTCCCCCCTTTACAAGGGGGGATTAAGGGGGGTAATTCGACTTGTGTGTACACCGTAGCGATGCTTTGGGGAGGGGTTGGGGGTGGGGTGTAATGACTGTGGTTAGCATAACTATTTATGCAAACATGATATCATATCATGT
Source organism: Nostoc sp. CHAB 5715 (assembly GCF_020829685.1). Classification (GTDB taxonomy): domain Bacteria; phylum Cyanobacteriota; class Cyanobacteriia; order Cyanobacteriales; family Nostocaceae; genus Nostoc. The sequence goes on from NZ_JAIVFR010000047.1 coordinate 10,340, forward strand.
CCGCTTGATTGCTTATTAAACCCAAATCACCCCACCCCGCCAAAGCGTAGCTTTGTCTCCCCTCCCCAAGAATAAGGGGAGGGGTTGGGGGTGGGGTGCAATGACTGTGGTTAGCATAACTATATTATGCAAACATGATATTAGAGACTCAATTTAGACAGGGCTATTTCGTTCTAGACATAACCGCCCAGAACTAAAGTTCCGGGCTAATAGCCCAAGTCCACTAAAGTGGACTAAAAGCTTTTCTTAGTCGTCTTTAGACGACTTTTGCTATTAGCCTCAGAATTTATTCTGAGGCGGGCTAGATGAGAATGAAATAGCCCTGCAATTTAGATTCAATTTTTTAACAATTCATTCTACGATCGCTCCATCCAGTCCACTAAGGCTATGATGCAGTTTTAGTATCCTCACTAGCCGCTTCCTTGGGAGTCGTCTTTAAACGTGTCGCTGTGCTTTTGCGGATGCGATCGCTTTTGCGAACACCACCCGCCATTTGATATTCATGGCTATCTTTGCCGTATTTAAAAGCAACTCCAAGGAGCATTTTTTCTGTCAAGTCGCTCAAAGTTGTTTCCAACTCTTTCATCTCACTTTTGTAAGAATCAATCACAGCCAAAGTAGTATTATAAGCATCTATTTTGCTACGGTACTGCTGAATTACTTGTGTGATACTTTGCAAGTTGCGAGCATCCCCAAAATCCATACTCGGATCAATTGCTTTAAGTCCGGCCATTCTCAATTCAGCTTTTTCTAGAACGCGATATGTACGCTTTTGACGAGGCATAATTATGTTCTTTTTATTGTGTTCTAGAGCTAGCTTGCCTTATTAAAGCTTGATTTTGGTTGAGTAAAATCCACAAATCTGGTGTTCAATATAACCATAACTTAAGTAATATCCACTAAAACTATGATGTTTGTAACGAAAATTGTAGTGGTGGTAACTAAAATCGTAATATTGTAACGAAAATTATGATGTTTGTAACAAAAATCGTAGTTGTGGTAACTAAACTCGTTATTTTAGTAACAAAATCGTAATATTGTAACGAAAATTATGATGTTTGTAACAAAAATCGTAGTTGTGGTAACTAAACTCATTATTTTAGTAACTTAAAGCGCGATGTTAGTGACGACAAGTGATTTCAATTCAAAAAACGTAGATATTACACCCAATTAATTCAGAAAGTAATGCTGAAGTGAATCTAAATTTGTTAACTTACATGGCAAAATTTAGAGCAAAAGCAGTGTATTAATAGGATATAGGAATCGTATTTGATTTTTGAAATTATCTACGTAGGCGGGGAGTGGGTAGAGACGCGATTAATCGCGTCTGTACGGAATAGGGAATAGGGAATTAGGCTTTTCGAGTTGTACCGAGCTATTTAACATGATTCTCGATTAGCCCCCTAGCCCGCCCAGAAATAAATTTCACAGGCTTTTAGCTTAAGTCCACTCAAGTGGACTAAAACTATTTTTTTCTCAGTCTTCTTTAGAAGACTTAAGCTATTAGCCTTAGAATTCATTCTGAGGCGGTTGTTGGAACTAATGCAAAATTTAAGTGTAAAGCCCCCCAACCTACGCAGGTTAAGGTTTTTGGCTCTAACTGAACCCTATTGCCCCAGCCCGGACAGAAATAAGTTTCACAGGCTTTTAGCTCAAGTCCACTCAAGTGGACTAAAACTTTTGGCGTTGCATATTTGCGGGATGATTTTGCTAGTTTTGTGGGATGGGGCGATTTGCCCGTCCCTTGTATTTCAGGGCGGGCGAGACGCATTGGTGTCAACTTAAGCTAAAAATCGCTTATCTGTTGGCTGACACGCCCGCCCAGAAATGAATTTCAGGGCTTATAGCTAAAGTCTACTAAAGTAGACTAAAAATTTTTCGGATTATTTAGTCATCTTTAGATGACTTTAGCTATTAGCCAAGGAACTTCAGTTCCTTGCGGGACATGGCTTTTACGTTAAGTTGACACTAATGGGCGAGACGCCCACCCTACAAGAATCATCCCTTGATTCAGCAACGCCTTAATTCGTAATTCGTAATTAAAAAACTAGGTGAGGGCGATTGAGATTGTAGAAAACAATTAGTTTATCAATAAATAATATCGGGCAAATGCCTTGCACCATGCACAACGCGCACGACTTCAATACCTTCGCTGATATTCCGGTAAAGAATTAAGTAGCGACCAACCGGAAAATACCTTAACCCTGATACAATATCAGGACGGGCTTGACCAAGTTTTGAATTATCAGCCAGCATTTGACATTTTGTATCAATCTGGTCAAGCAATTTGTCAGCTGCTGTTGGATTATCAGCCGCAATGTAAATCCATATTTCAATCAAGTCTTCTTCGGCTTTAGCAGTGCGGATAAAACGTCCCACCAATCACGCATCCTTTTGAGAAACTTGACCTAAACGCCTACGGGCTTCTTGTTTAATAGCTTCAATATCTGTATATTGCCCAGCACCACTGTCAATTCCTTCTTGCCAAAGATGGCGTACTTCATCAATATTTTGCAACCGCAACAGACGTTTTTGCTTCCAGTCCTGTAATGCTTCGCGGATAACTTCACTGCTGCTGGCATATTCGCCAGATTCAACCACATCACGGACAAAAGCAGCTATTTCTGGTGTGAGAGCAACACTAATTTTCTCAATGTTAGGCATGGCTGAACATCCTTTTTAGTTTAAAAGTAGCAAATATTATTACCACAAACAAGATCGAGCGATCGCTATTCTCTCATCAACGAAGGTGCGATCGTTAAAGGTTTCCTCAAAGACAAAGCCTAACAAGCTTGATAAGATGGAAAAAATAGTTTAACCTAACTGCCAAGGTTATGAGTAACATTAATATTTCCTTGCCTGAGTCGATGAAAGCCTTTGTTGAAGAACAAGTGGCTGAAGGTGGCTACGGTTCAGTTAGCGAATATCTACAAGAGTTGATCGTTCAAGACCAAAAACGCAAGATGCAAGAACATATAGAAGAACTTTTAATTGCAGGACTTGAAAGTGGAGAGACGATAGAAGTTAATGATGAATGGTGGCAGCAAAAACGCACACATTTGATCGACCAGATGCATCAAGAGAAATAATGACAAAGCGGATAGTCATTACACCCAAAGCCAGTTTAGATATTGATGAGTATTTTGCTTACATTGCCCAAGAAAACCCTGACACGGCTCTTTTATTTTTTGACTCTGTAAGACTTGTCCTGAGCGCAGTCGAAGGAGAAACTTTTGCACAGTTAGCAAGAATGCCTGGAATGGGTAGCCGTTATCCTCTGGATAATCTTCGTTTACAAGGTTTACGTAAATGGGCTATTAAGGGATTTAAAAAATATTTAATTTTTTACTTTGAGCGAGATGAAAGCATTGAAGTTGTGCGGATTCTCTATGCGGGGCAAGATATAGAAAGGATTTTAGAACAGGAGTGATATTGAATAGCGATCGCTTGTATGATTACTTTGGTGGAGCGATCGCTCTGTCAAAATCATTTAGGATATCTTCTGGTAAAGGCTCGTCAAAATCTGGTGCAATGATAACTTTACCTTTATCCAATCCTGGAATTCGAGGTGAGGCTGTATCTGTGAGAGCTACTAGGCGTGCAACTGGAATACCCTTCTGTGCAATCACGACCTCTTCACCAAGTAATACCTGACTTAGCAATTCAGAAAACTTAGCACTTACTTCAGAAACATTAACGGTGATACTCATTTGCCTAAGTAATTGTTAATTCCTAATATTTCTTAGGATAACACTGGCTATAAGTGCATTTTTCAATGATTTCATCCTGGCATATCTCAACGAACTTAACTGCGATCGCTTGGAAACTGAACTAGATAACCCTACTGTCCAACTTGTACAAATCTAAGCAATACGATGACAGTATTAGTAACTTTAGATAGAGCCGGAATCATTGACGTTCTAAGTATATACGCAATACAATATTATTGTAGAACCTAACAATAGAGTTAATCAAAATAATTTGCCCAGAGAATAAACACGAGCAATATTAAAGATAATTTGGATAAAACAAATGAACACCAAAATTATTGCTTTCTTGGGAATTACGGCAGCCTTTGCAAGCTTAGGAAGCCAAGTATACGCACAGTCACCAACATCAAGCTCAAATCTAGAGCAACATAGATTAACTGGTGATTCTCTCGTTGGAATTAATAATAGAACAGCCCAAAATGACTTTGGAAGGTTTTTTGAGCAAACTAATCCAGCAAGCATCTCCAACAATAATATTGTATTGCGTAT
>NZ_JAIVFR010000480.1 GCF_020829685.1 Nostoc sp. CHAB 5715
CAGGAATTTCCAGTAGGCTTTCTGTAGCTTTGCCCGTACCATCGTCGGTAACGGATCTCTGATGACCGAGTTAGTTACTAGAAAGCGCCTTTTGATCATCCGCAACTTTTCGTTCCCAATGGACATCCAGGTAATCAGAGATCCGTTACCGACGATGGTACGGGCAAAGCTACAGATAGCCTACTGGAAATTCCTGCTGTTGGTAGGAATGGTGGTAGTGCTATACAAAATTTCTTGGAGTAATACCATTTCACGAAAAACCTGATACAGATAGATATGTAGGGGCGTACAGCTAGGTGTACGCCCCTACATTTATTAACGAGTGCGTAGGCGTAGCCCGCCGGAGGCATCGCCAAGTATCGGTTCTATATTGCTAACTTTGGTATTGTCTAGGTAATTATAGACTCTTCTTGAAACTTCACGGACAAAATCTCCAGCTTTGGGATCGTAGTTTGGTCTTTGCACCAAAACACCTGCTAAATAGCTTTTCCCGTTGGGCATTTGAATTATACCCGCATCACCAATGATAAATCTCAATGTACCAGTTTCAAATGCTCGCCTGGTCAACTTGCTTTGCCGATTGGGCAGTGCCAGGTATCGGAAAGCCCCGAACTAGCACAAGTGGTACAGAAATTTGTCCAAGCAAATCGAGGTTGTAGGTTTGATATGCGGGTGTGAGGTACAATCAGCTAAGACCAAGTTCACTCCCCCGTACGTATTAACAATCCCTGAAAGAGTCTAAACTCCTCACCTCCTATACGTATCACCTCCTCCCCGTTCCCGTTCACCTCGAAGTTTAAGCCCCCCGTAACTGCCGATGCTTGAGAGTCATCAAGTTCCTCGAAAACTAGAGCTTGCATTTCTTCGTTGGCTGTGTTTTTGGCTGTTAAAAAAGCAGTCAAGATTTTTTTAGTCATAAAGCAATACGGTTCAGTTAAGGCTAGAATAGCTGTAAAATGGTCATTGTTTCCAAAAATGGAAATCAAGCACGGTGCATCTCAAAGAATTCTCATTAGTGTCTCCCAAGATACAAAGTACGGAGATATTCAAAGCGATAGAGGTCGCTATCCCAGCAACTTCAATCGAACAAGCGATCGCTAAAACTAAAGTAGAAGAGGAACGCCATCGTTCGTTACCAGCACAGCTGGTCATTTGTCTAATAATAGCAATGAGCCTGTGGTCGAGAGATTCAATGCGAGATGTACTAAAAAATCTCATTGATGGTCTTTCAGAGGCATGGGTAAAAGTTGGTAAATATTGGCGTATCCCTTGTAAATCAGCTATCACCCAAAGCAGACAGCGACTAGGTGCAGGGGTAATGACGCAATTGTTTCATCAGTTGGTGCGACCAATGGCAAACAGCGAAACAATTGGAAGTTTTCTAAACGGACTAAGAATTGTAGTGATTGATGGAACTTGCTTAGATATCCCAGATAGTGATGAAAATGCAAGGGTTTTTGGTCGTCCCGGTAGTCGTCCTGGTACACGAGCGGCATTTCCCAAAGTTAGATTAGTTATTTTGGTAGAGGCAGGGACACATTTAATTTTTGATGCCTTAATGTGCCCATATAAGATTGGAGAGCGAGTTAGATCACTAAAATTATTACGCTCAGTAACATCCGGAATGTTGTTAATGTGGGATAGAGGTTTGCACTCCTACGCTATGGTACAAGCAACAGTAAGTAAGGGTTGTGATTATTTAGGAAGAATACCAGAAGAGCGTTAAATTTTTAAACGAAGAAGCTTTAGAGGATGGTTCTTATTTAAGTTATATTTATCCTTCTGGTAAACTGAGAAAAAAAGGTTTTGAACCAATACAAGTACGAGTCATTGAGTACACAATTGAGAATCCTGATAACCCAGAAGAACAAATCAAATATCGTTTAATTACGAGCTTATTGGACATTGTAAAATTCCCAGCCCAGTTGCTAGCTTGTGAGTACCATCAACGTTGGGAAGTCGAGAATACGATTGATGAACTCAAAGTACATCTTCTAGGACGAAAAACTCATATTCGTTCTCAAAAACCACGAGAAGTGGTGCAAGAAATTTACGGTTTATTATTAGGACATTGGGCTATCCGGTTGTTAATTTTTCAAGCTGCGACCAGTGCAGAAGTTGCACCCTTGCGTCTAAGTTTCACTGGAACATTACGAGTTGTTCGTCGTGCCCTCCCAAAATTTCAGCGTTTGCAACCACAAGAACTCCCCTTTTTTTGAGTTGGTTAACTGTGGAAATCCTCGACCAAGTTTTACCTGAAAGGGTTCATAGAAATAACCCAAGGGTTGTTAAAAAGCCTGTATCAAAATTTCGCTCTAAAAAAGTTAAACACAGAGGCACTGGAATAATAACCAATCCTCCTGTGTTTGTTGTTTTAAGCACTGCATAGCCTTAACTGAACCGTATTGAGTCATAAAGATAAAATCAAAAATCAGAACAAAAACAGTCGAGCTTCGACTGCATAGTTAATGTATCAACATCTACAGGAAAAATCAAGGTTTTATACAAAACATCGTACTTTTCCTACCTTTCCTACCTTTTTTACAAACCGCTCCAAAATAAAGCCACACCGTTTCCTAACTTTTTTACATTTACAACAAAATGAAAACCTCACCCTTGGGAGACGGACATCCCTCTCTGTGATTTGATATCATGTCCGGTTGAACAATTGTCATTGTGAGCGAAGCGAAGCAATCGCAAAGGTGTTGAGATTGCTTCACTGCACTTCGTTCCGTTCGCAATGACATATCGCAACTATTTAGCGAACATGTATGACTACGCAAAACCGTCCCTACCTCTTAGAGGAACAGGCTTGAACTAAAGTTCAACTCGCATAGAGGTTCGTTGACATCTCACATTAAAAAAAATCAGCCACCCAAGGAGAACTACCTGCAAATATTTGCGTAGCTGCTGAAATAGCTGTTTCTGTCCCATGCAGTTTTCCGGCTATTTGCAAATGGTAAGGTGTGAACAAACTTGTATATATTGGTGCTAGTTCTCGAACATCTAGCTGGAACTCACCTTTTCCACCTTTTGTAACTTCACCGCGTCCATTGGCAACAGAAAGAATGAATTTACCATTGTTTGCATCTAGCAAATTATCTTGAATATCTAGGTGCAGTTCAGTTTGAATTCCCGAAGGATAACCCCGCATGGACAGCGCCTTAACTACATCTACTACCCGCAGCATCCAACGCATCGTATACGTGAGTTTGGCAGTTTGCTCTGGTAGCAGCAATGTTAAGGAATCAATTGCAGAACTCCTCCATCGCACTTGATCAATTTGGGAGCGATGACTAGCAAGAAAAGACCAAAATGTTTGTGCAGCCGCAACTGTGAGAATTACCCAATCCTTGATTCGCAGAATTGCGCCATCCTCTTTTGAATGTTGACTGAAAAGGATGTAGCCTTCAGGTTTCTCTTTTGTACCGATAAAATATGCGTAAAATGTTTCCTTGTCATCTGGCTGGATTAAGCGCTCCCAGATTGCTGGATGTCGGTCTAAATATCCATGCGTTAATCTCGCCTGCTGCTGATATAGTTCATGAAAGACTTGATGATTGATTGGCACTATTGGTTGCAAAGGTAGGGGTTGCTCTCGCACTTGGATACTTTTAGTAGGAACTTCCCAATTACACCAGCTACCCCCCTGCTCATACCCGACTTTTCGATACAAGCCTTGAACTGCTGGATAAAGAGCAGAGAGCGGTATACCTCTAGCATAGAGTTCCTTGAGGGTGTGCTGCATGAGAGCGATCGCAGATCCCGAACCGCGATACTCTGGAGCAATGCCCACTACGGCAATTCCTGTCATTGGTACACGCACACCACCCCACCACTGGCCCATATCCAGAGTTGCCAATCCACCAACTAATTGCTCCGATTTACGGATAATGCGGAAGTTTTCTACGCCAATGAGATTGATGTAAGCTTTCTCGCCACCAAGCCCACTAATGAAACACTGCTCAAAGATAGTCCCAAGCTGTTGAATATCCTGTGGATTGGCAAGAGTGCTGTATTCAAATTGAACCGTCATTTCTTCTACCATTAGTAGTACAAAACCAGAATCATGCTACAGCAAGCGTTGTCTCAATGCTTCACCAACTACGTTTCTTTTACTTAACCCATCATATCGTGTCTGGTTAAAGACTTATCATTAAAACCGCAGTTCTTGCAGGGGGAAAGAGGGTTTTCCGATGAAAAACTCCATTTTTGGGCATGGGGAATCGGGCATGGGGCATGGGGAAGAAGTTACCAATGCCCAATGCCCAATGCCCAATGCGGCGGGGCGGCTATCCCTCTCTACCCACGAGGGGATGGAGTTTCCCGCCGCTTTCGATGAATCTGAGCATTTGCAATATGCTTAAACGTGTTTCGGCTTTACAAGCGTGCCTTCGATTTTCATACTTTGGGCGATGAAAAACTTTATCCCCAATCCAAATTGGAATATTCAAAAGCCATAAAATTCACACCTTAATAGTCATTGTCAGCCACACAAATGCCTTTACATTTAATACCGTTCGTAACGGTGCGCTGACAATGAGAACATAGAACTTTTTCGTTTTCTGTTTCTTGATTTGTCTTTAAACTAGTGCTTGCCTGTGATTTTTCTTTTTGGGTCTGGATTTTTAGAGTCATAGTTAAAAGCCGTTTAATTACTTAGAACTTTTATCAAATATTGTGTCAATGTAAACGCATCTACACCCAATTCGGTACGCTCCTGGGCTGCTAAAATACCCGCTTGCGAATGCCACCATGCAGCAGTTGCCACAATATCTTCTACGAGAATCTGTTTAGTTGCTGCTTGCGCCAACAATCCACCCAGTAGCCCAGTTAACACGTCGCCGCTACCGCCACGCGCTAAGGCGGGTGTACTTTCAGGAACAATCCAAACGGCAGCTTGAGGGTTTGCGATCGCAGTTCTCGCCCCTTTTAACAATACTATCGCCTCACTTTGCGTCGCCGCTTCCCGTACTGCTTGCACTTTGTCATGTTTGGCATCGGTGACATCAGGAAACAAACGTTGGAATTCGCCAGTGTGGGGTGTGAGTACGGTTACAGCAAGACGTTTTTTTAATGTGGCGATCGCTCCCATTTGTGCCAAGATATTTAAACCATCGGCATCGAGAATTAGAGGGCGATCGCTTTCTATGACTTCTTGCACAATGGGAGTGGCATCTCGTGTTAAACCGGGGCCACAAGCGATCGCATTAAATGAACTTAGATCGGTTTTTTCTGGTAATTCTAGGTGCGCGATGGCTCCAGTTTCCGTCTCTGGACAACCGACAATTAGCGCTTCTGGCAAGTGCGATACCAAAAGAGATTTCAGCGATTCGGGTACTGCGATCGAAAGCATACCTACACCACTAGCCCTAGCACCCAAACCAGTTAAAATTGCTCCACCTGCATAGCGCCGCGAACCGCAAATCAGCAGTAAATGTCCTTCCTTATATTTGTGGGTGACTGGTGGACGGGGTAAGGGTAGAGTAGCAAGTGCCGTTGCTGGTGTAATACGTTTAATCCTGGGTGCATCTTTTAGAACAGCTTCCACATCAGCTAAAGGAATATCGAAATCGATTAACTCAGCTTTG
>NZ_JAIVFR010000481.1 GCF_020829685.1 Nostoc sp. CHAB 5715
GCATCTTCAATTGATACTGAAAAACAAACAGACTCGGCAGAAGAAGAAGAGATAAGTGAGCTAAAAAATCTGGGAAAATTAATATTAGATGCGACTTGTCGGCAGACATAGCTTGATCTGATTCGAGTCTACAACCCTGTTGGCTACAGTTTCAAAAACCCATTCGAGGCTAAGGGCTAAGATACCAGATATTGCCCCGATGATAAAGAACATCAGCAACCTTAACAAAGGTGGGGCAAATGGCACTCGACAGTAGTAGTAGCCTAGCAGCAGCAAAGGTGGTATTGCTGCCCAGAGTAGTAGAGAAAAATTAACCACTCACCTGAGCGATCGCTGTGCGGTGACGGTGGGTATTGTTAGTGATAGTGGGAGTTTGGAAACCGGCCTCAACAATAGCTTGCTCAATATCCAAAGCGAAATATTCATCTAAATACGGTTCAGTACTTTTGAGCAACGTCAAAATGTAGGCTGGCATTTTCTGGTAAACTTCAGATTTTGGATTCATATCCATGATTGCCAAGTAGCCACCCGGACGCAGCAAGCGCCGCATTTGGGCTAAAATCTGTCGGGTTGCTGATTGGGGTAATTCGTGGCACATCAGGAAAATGGAAACTAAATCAAATGAGGCATCAGGTAGCCCACTAGATTCAGCTTGGGCATGAAGCCAGTTTATTTTAGCTTGACGTTGCCCAGCGCGGTAATTGGCAACGGCTAAAAAGTAAGGAGATAAGTCTAAGCCTGTAATTTGAGCATGGGGATAAATTTCTTGTAGGGCAAAGGTACTCAAACCCACACCACACGCCAAATCGAGGATGTCTTGGGGTTGATTGCGGATTTGAACTTTGAGGATATCGTGGTAACTTTGGCGCAGTCTAGCATCTCCTTGTGCTCCAGCATCTTCCCAAATTCCGGCATGGACAGTACGAGCAGCAACTTCTAGCTCCCAAGCGGCTTTCCAACTAAGGTTTCCACCTTCATAGGCATGGAATGACCGGAAATAATATTCTGGATAGGAAAGCTGAGGATTTTCTACTTGAGCTAGATCAGCCTTCCAATCAAGCGCCTGTAGTGTTTCAACTTCTTGCGTCCAAGGCACGCCAATTCTTTGGGCACGTTTAATCATCATTTGTCTAGCTTGATGTTTGGCTAGGTCGGCTAAAGGCTTAATTGCCAGTATGCCATTCACCAAACGGGAAGCTAAACCAGGACTAGTGTTTACAGCAGCGGTCATAAATCAGTTTGCATTTAACAGCCTTTTTTACTTATGACATACTTCCTGGAGTCCAGTCTAGAAATGAATTGAATTGTATAACGGCAGCCTCACTGGCAGCTGAAAATTGCAGCCTTTTTCATCTATTTGAACACAATCCCAGGGGCGGAGGGGCGGAGGGGCAGGGGAGGCAGGGGGAGCAGGGGAGGTAAGTATTAAAGACTCATTCACGAGTATCAAAGACTCGTCTACGAGTGTCAAAGACTCGTTCGCGAGTATCAAAGACTCATTTACGAGTATCAAAGACTCATTCACGAGTAAAAAAGACTCATTTACGAGTATCAAAGACTCGTTCGCGAGTATCAAAGACTCATTCGCGAGTATCAAAGACTCATTCACGAGTATCAAAAACTCATTCGCGAGTATCAAAGACTCATTCGCGAGTATCAAAGACTCATTCACGAGTATCAAAGACTCATTCACGAGTATTAAGAGGATGTTTTAAAAGTCTTTGGCGAATAGAATTCGCTACTACACAAACAAAGTCCACCTCCGTGGAAAGCATGCAAAATCAAGGGTTTTCTAACCCACGGAGGTGGGTTTTGCCTGTGTAGCCGCGACTTCCAGTCGCCCGGCGAGTAATAAATTAGACTTTACAAACATCCTCTAAAGACTCATTAAACTGATGTTGACGCCAAGTTGCATTTTACAGCTATTTTCAGGTAAATAGACCACGCGGTAGGGGCACAGAAAAAGCTCATTGGTGTCAACTTAAGCTCAAATGCTTGTCCCACATACGTTTTACCCCCCTTAATCCCCCCGATGTATTGGGGGGAAAAAGAAATGCAGTTCCCTCCCCAATCTTCGGGGAGGGTTAGGGTGGGGTAACGCGGATCGTGATGGAAAGCCAGAGAACTGAATATCACGTTTTGACAAGGGTTTCACCTTAAGTTGACACTAATGAGCAAAGCTTAGCCCCTACGATAGATGTGGTTCAAATACATGAAAACTGCTGTAAAATATATCTCCTATGCTCCTCTGCCCCCCTGCCCCCTGCCCCTCTGCCTCTTCCCCATGCCCCATGCCCTATTTTGCAGTAGGTTTGAGAGCTAACAACATCTCCAATTCACTGGTGGATTTATCGGGGCTAGTAGCGGTAAAGCCAAGACCACGAATTGAACCCAGGATGGTGATGGTATTGGCGTCAGATGAGATAAAACTATTGATCAAGGGCACAGTTTTAGTTTTGTCCATATCTAGGTAGAAATAGCCGCCGTTGGGCTTTTGCAAAGAACCAGTAACGGCTTTGAAAGTGTCGCTATTATCAAGAGATTGATTGTTACGATCGCTAATCGCTTCAGCAACTGGGCCACCAAGAGCCACAAATACAGTATCTTGATCGAGCCAACCATGTGCCAATAAAGCCCCCTGTCTGGGGATTTGCCATTCAGTTACGTCTTTTCCACCGATATTTCTGTTGGCAATTTCGATTTGTTGGGTTTTGGCAAGGGTATCCAATTTTGTCAAAGTGGCTTCGGCAGTTTTGCGATCGCTAGTATCAAATACTAAAGCACCTCCAAAACCAACACTCGCTAATACCCCTTGATTTGATGGAATCGCACCAAAGGCAAATTCTCCATTCATCCAGCCAAAAATATCCTTATCCAGGTCTATATTGACAAATTTCAGTTGTCCTCGCACTTGTTCGAGAGCTTGCTTCATTTCTGGATAATTTTTTGACTCTTCTACTAGCGTTTCCCAGCCACGGCTGATGCCATTTCCGCTAATCAGAGCAAAAGTACCAGTGGGAAATTGCCCGACTATATTTCCCGGACTTGATTGATACTGAAATTTATTTAGTTGCGGATCTAAATTGGCGATCGCTTTTACCCGCACTCCTGCATCATCAACACCAACACCTGCTACCACAGATTTTATCTGCTTTAGTTGCGTCAGGGTTTGTGGGGGTAACTGCTTTGCCTGCGGACTTCCGGCTGCTAATTGCTGTACCATCCCAGCATAGTCTGGTACATAAATTTGGGTGAGGCTGTTTTTGACATCCACTCCTTTAAGAATGCTGCTGGCGCCTTCTTTACTGGCAAAAGAAGACTCTCCTTTAAAGGTGTCAATTGCTTTTTCTACAGCTTGCTTTTCGGGAGCTAATACCAAGTGACTATTATTTAAAACTACGCTATATGTCGGCTTGCCATTTTCTGTAGTTTCGATAATTTTTTGACCTTGATAATCAGATTCCTGGAATTTCACCCCTTTTTGTGACTTCAATTTATTAGCAAAATTCAAGGCACTGAGTTTGTCCTTGATTCCCACTACGATCAAGATATTTGATTCCTGCTGTACATTGATTGGCGCATTAGGTGCTTTCAACTGCGCCGGTTTTACAGGATTAGACGGTAATACAGCAATCATTACACCACCAGCCCAAGGCTTTATGTCTTTTTCATAAGAAACGTTATTGTCACTGAAAACTTGCTTATTGAAATTTTCCAGACCTTTTGCCACTAATTTTTGTGCTTCTGGAGTGCCAAACTGCTGTAACTTTGCCCAGGCTTGAGAGTCAGTAGTAATATAAGTTGCCATCAATGCTGTTGAAGGTACTAGTTTAGCGCTACCTAGACCATCTGAGCTACCTCCTGATGGGGCTTTAAAATACGTATAAGCTGCTATACTTCCTGCGATAACTACAGCAGCACCAACAGCAGGAATCAAAAACTTGGATTTACTTTTAGGCATTTTGTCATCCTCTTTTGCTCAGATTGTCACCGAGATTTATACAAGTGTCACTGTAGAGTTTTCGGATTTATGAATAATTTCCGCTCATTGATCGGTATTTACTGATAAAATTAGTAGTCCTATAAGCTAGCAGTCTAAAATACTTACTCTAAAAAATACTTCCACGAGATGGGGAGCGAATCGGCAAATGATATGCTGTTCATTTCAAACAAAATAGCCTGCTCAACAGTGGCAAGCTATCCTAAGTTATAGGACTCCTGTCTGATTTGTAAGCAAAATTTCAGATAAAACCCTGATAAACGGGCTTTTCAGTCTCAGTATGTTTTCACGCAATCAAATCGGAGTCCTATATAAGTAAGAATAATTAGCAGTGTTTGTACTTAATAAAAATTTATCGAGGTGCAAGAGACTCTTGACTCAATGACAAAAAAGTGCAAAACATCAGTAAAAGTAAATGCGGGAGGGATATGGAAAAAAGTCCAAGGATCGCCAGCCGATCTTCGGAAATTCGGGTGAGATTAATTTTAATCCCCCAATCCCAAAAGGGAATTCTCACCTCCATAATGCCCTGTTGATTTGGGAAATATATTTAGACACCGCTATTTTACTTAACAACATCCAGCCAAGCCAGACTTTTCAGGATTACAAGGTCAGTAAGGATCAATGTCGAAGTCTTATTTTGATACAGATAATAACGTACACAAACCTTTTGAGTTACCGGGAGCAAGACCACACTACAACCCCGATCGCCCCGGACAGGTAGAGCATATTTTTCTCGATCTCAGCTTGGATATCCCAAAGCAAAGCTATCAGGGCAATTGTAGCATTCGCCTCTTACCAATCCGTAATGGCATTGACCGTTTGACTTTGGATGCTGTCAATCTGAATATCGAGTCTGTGCAGGTGGACGAGGTGGCACAAAATTTTGACCACGATGGGGAACAGCTTTCTATCCAACTTGCTGAGGCGACTCAAATTGGTAAACGCTTGCTGATTGCGATCGCCTACTCGGTGGCAAAACCACAACGCGGTATTTACTTTATTCAACCAGACAAGCACTACCCAAACAAGCCAACTCAAGTTTGGACTCAAGGAGAAGACGAAGACTCTCGCTTTTGGTTCCCCTGCTTTGACTATCCAGGACAATTGTCTACTTCAGAAATTCGCGTTCGTGTCCCCAACCCTCTCGTAGCGATTTCCAACGGGGAACTAATTAACACCACAGAAGACGGTGATTACAAAATCTACCATTGGTCACAGCAACAAGTTCATCCTACCTACTTGATGACTTTGGCAATAGGTGACTTTGCCGAAATTCAGGATGAGTGGAACGGTAAACCAGTTACCTACTACGTAGAAAAGGGACGCGAGGAAGATGCTAAACGCAGCATGGGCAAAACTCCCCGCATGATCGAATTTTTGAGCCAAAAGTATGGCTATCCTTATGCTTTCCCAAAATACGCCCAGGTTTGCGTCGATGATTTCATCTTTGGCGGGATGGAAAACACCTCCACAACACTGTTAACAGATAGATGTTTGCTGGATGAACGTGCCGCTTTAGATAACCGCAATACCGAAAGTTTAGTCGTCCACGAACTCGCGCACCAATGGTTTGGTGATTTGGTAGTA
>NZ_JAIVFR010000482.1 GCF_020829685.1 Nostoc sp. CHAB 5715
CCCATCAATCCCTGCGGCGTATCTGTCATCGATAGAGACAGGTCAACCTTGGCTGTCTTACTGTCCACCATCACAGGATTCAGGATCAGTTCTGGCAACTCCAAGGGTGGCATCGGTGCATTTTGCAAGACAAACATTACCTGGAACAGTGGTGTATGGCTGAGGCTGCGCTCTGGCTGCATTTCTTCTACCAGCTTCTCAAAGGGCAAGTCTTGATGATCAAATGCCCCTGAAGTTACTTTCTGTACTCGTAAAAGCAACTGCCGAAAACTGGGGTTATCCCCAAGGTAGGTACGCAAGACAAGAGTGTTAACGAAGAACCCAATCAATCCTTCGATTTCGGGGCGGTTGCGGTTAGCAGTAGGTGAACCTACTATGATGTCTCCTTCTCCTGTATAGCGGTAGAGTAATGTTTTGAATGCTGCCAACAGAGTCATAAACAAAGTGATTCCTGCTTGCTGGCTAATGTGCTTGAGTGCCTGCGATAAATCAGAAGACAATGAAAAAGACTCGGTTGCACCTTGAAAGTTTTGGACTGCTAATCTTGGATGGTCTGTGGGCAATTCCAGAACGGGTAGGGAACCAGCTAGCTGTCGTTTCCAGTAGTCTAAACGAGTTTTAAGCGCCATCCCTTGCAACCACTCTCGTTGCCAGATGGCATAGTCAGCGTACTGTATGGGCAGTTCGGGAAGTGGCGAAGCAGTCCCGGTAGAAAAGGCTTTATAGAGCGCTGTTAATTCTCCGATGAAAACCCCAATCGACCAACCATCAAAGATGATGTGATGTAGCGTTAGCAACAGCAGATATTCTTTCTCGCCTAATTGTAGCAAGGTGACACGCAGTAAGGAACCGTGTGCCAGGTCAAAGGGATATTCTGCCTCCTTGGTAATCAGTCGCTGAACTTGGGCTGCGCGGTCTACTTCCGACCATTCACTGAGATTCACCACAGGTATGACTATTGATCGGCTTTTGGCAATGACTTGCATCGGATTTCCATCCACCGTGGTAAAGGT
Source organism: Nostoc sp. CHAB 5715 (assembly GCF_020829685.1). Classification (GTDB taxonomy): domain Bacteria; phylum Cyanobacteriota; class Cyanobacteriia; order Cyanobacteriales; family Nostocaceae; genus Nostoc. The sequence continues at coordinate 1,014 of NZ_JAIVFR010000482.1, forward strand.
AGTACGCAGAATCTCGTGGCGATTTACGATGGTTTCAAAAGCCTGTTGTAGAGCGTCTACTCTCAAATTACCAGTTATTCGTAACCCATAGGGAAGATTATACACTGAGCTATTCGGCTCTAGCTGATGCAAAAACCACAGTCGTTGCTGGGCAAAAGACGTAGGAAAAACAAATAGTTGCTCTGTCATAAATCGTTGTTGTGAATTTCAGAAACCATTAAAATAATTCGTAATTCGTAATTCGTAAATGAATTAGTTGGGAATTTAGACTTCAACTGTCTTGTTGACCACCAATTTTAAAATTTAATATTATCTTGCTTGAAGATAGGAATAAAAGAATGAGGAAACGAACCGCAAAGGACACAAAGAGCGCAAAGGTAAGAGAGTTGTAAAGGGTTTTTGCATCAGTATTGTGAATTTTTTAAAAACTGAGATGTTCAGGGTAAGAGCGTCATTACGTATTAGTAATTAGTTGATAGTGCTTCCAAAGATGTTTAACACTTTTCAGGGGTCTAAGTCCCTCGCTTCTAACAAGCGACAAGTTTTGCGATGGGGTTAAAATCACTATTGCAAAACTTAATTACGAATTACGTTAGCGCAGCGGGGCGTAGCCCATTACAAATTACGAATTATTTAAATACGGTATTGGTCACGAGACACTGGCTGTATTGCAGGTATTCGCAGTTCCTCATTTGTCTTTATCACTTGTGAAAGTTCGTGAATTGTCGGATGTTGGATAAACTCTTGTAAAGAGAAACTTAATCCTCGGTCATTAGCTCTAGATAATACTTGAATGCTGCGAAGAGAATCTCCTCCTAATTTCAAGAAGTTGTCGTGAATACCCACTTTTTCGACACTAAGAACTTGTGACCAAATTTCTGCCAGTGCTACTTCGATCGCAGTGCTAGGTGGGACAAATACTGCTTCTAGATTTGGTCTTTCTTGGTCGGGAATGGGAAGCGCTTGACGGTCTACTTTGCCATTGGGATTTAGTGGTACGGTCTTCAACATCACAAACACCGAAGGCAGCATATATTCTGGCAAGAAATTTTTTAAGAAGCTATGTAGGATATCAACTGTGGGGACTTGCTCCTTTTCTGGGACAATATATGCTACTAAACGGCGGTGAGCATCGATATCCTCTTGGGCGACAACGATCGCTTCTTGCACATCTGAGTGTTGATTCAGAACGGTTTCAATTTCAGGTAGCTCAATCCGATACCCGCGAATCTTAACCTGCTGATCGAGACGACCGAGAAACTCAATGTTTCCATCTGGGAGATAACGCCCTAAATCTCCAGTTTTATAGAGGCGTGCGTTTGGTTCATCGCTAAATGGATTGGGAATAAACTTTTGGGTAGTTAGTTCTGGACGATTGAGATAACCCCGCGCTACACCTAAACCACCAATATAAACTTCACCAGATACACCAATTGGTACTGGTTGGAAATGAGAATCAAGTAAGTAAATCTGGGTGTTGGCAATTGGGCGACCAATGGGAACAGAATTGTTTAAATCATGATTTTGACAATTATATACGCTGCTCCAAACTGTCGCTTCTGTTGGCCCATACTCATTAAATAAGTGTGTCTGGGGAAATAATTCACGATGTTGCTTAACAAGCTCTTTTGGACAGGATTCTCCAGCGACAATTACAGTTTTTAGGCTGAGTAGTTGCTGTGCTTGGGCTGGCTCTAAAATCAGCTTGTAGAGAGAGGGTAGACATAATAAATGGGAAATTTGTTGTTGAGCGTAGCTTGCCGCCGTAGGCATCGCCTCTATCATCTGTTTAATATCTAATTGCCCATTTTCCGGTAAAACGGAGACAAAACCCCCTTGACAAAGTGTCCAAAAAATGACTGCGACAGAGCTATCAAAAGCAAAAGGTGAAGTTAAGAGAAAACCTGTCACAGGTTGCTCATAATAACCAATCCGAGCAGTCGTCGAGTGAACTAAGTTTTGATGCGTAACCTGCACTCCTTTGGGTTGTCCTGTAGATCCAGAAGTATAAATTAAGTAAGCCAGGTTATCAGTCTTCACTTCACTTTTAGGATTTTCATCACCTTCTTTAGCAACTGCATCCCAAAGAGTATCTAAGCAAAGTACTGGCGCTCCAATATCAGGTAAATTTTTCACTAACCGTTCTTGGGTTAATATTATTGATACCTGAGAATCTGCCAGCATATAACTCAATCGCTGGTTAGGATACATTGGATCGATTGGTACGTATGCTCCTCCAGCTTTGAGAATACCTAGTATACCTACCAGCATTTCCCAAGAGCGTTCTACGCAAATCCCCACTAATACATCGGGTTCAACTCCCAAAGCTTGAAGACGGTGTGCTAGTTGATTGGCTCTGGTATTCAATTCTCGGTAAGTTAGTTGCTCATTTTTAAACACCACAGCTACATTTTCTGGAGTCCGTTCTACCTGTGACTCAATTAATTGGTGGATACACTTGTCATTAACATAATCTCTTCTTGTATTGTTGAATTCAACTAGTAGTTGCTGTTGCTCAATATCGACAATACTATGGGTTAAAGTTCCCAGTGTAGTGTGGGGATTTGCAACTATATTGTTTAGCAGCGCTGACAAATGACTCAACATTCTAGTTACTGTCATTTTATTGAAGCAACGTAAGTCATAAAATATATTCAACGATAACTGCGACCAAGGTTTAACTAAAAGAACAAGAGGATAGTTAGAGTTGATAAAAGAGCGAACATGATCAATTCTCAAGTTTCCTGTATGTAAGCAAGAAATATTGGCTGAGGAGTTTTCAAATACCAAAATGCTCTGAAACAAAGGTATGCCTGGAGGTACTTGACTCCAATTCTGGATTTGAACTAGGGGGGTACATTCGTATCTAAGTATACTAAGCTGCTGGGAATGGAGTTCTTTCAGCCAAGATAAAAGCGAAGCTTCACCAGACACGAGTACGCGCACTGGTAGGGTGTTAATAAAAAGTCCCACCATAGAGGAAACCCCTAATAATGTTGGTGGTCGTCCAGACACAACGGTTCCGTACACTACATCTGCTTCATTGCTGTAATAACTTAACAGCAAAGCCCAAACCCCTTGTAATAAGGTGTTCAAGGTCAAATGATGTTGTTGCGCTAAAGACTTAAGTGCTTCTGTGGTTGCTAGCGAAAGTTGGACTTGTTGTTGATTGAAACCTTCTTGTTGACTTTTCCAATCTGCTGTCAAACAAGTTGGTGTTGTGAAGCCCTGAAGATATTTTCGCCAAAAGACCTCAGCCTCTGATAAATCTTGCTGTTTCAGCCAACTGATGTAATCGCGATAAGGACGGCTTGGTTGCAACTGGAGAATCCGACCTTGACAAAGTGCCTCGTAGCAAGACAAAAATTCTTTGAGGATTGTGTTCACACACCACGCATCTAAGACTAGGTGACAAATGCTCCAAATAAATTGGTAAGTATCCACCTCTGTCTGAATTAAGGCCAGCCGCATTAAGGGTGGTTGAGCCAAATCAAAGCCACTTTTTTGGTCTGCTTCCAGGTAACTTTGTAGTTGTGCTTCCTGTTCAGTCGTTGCCAGCTCACGCCAATCATAATGCGCGATCGCTAGTTTAGCTTGTTGGTGTACTATCTGAACTGGCTGATTCAGACCTTGCCATACAAAAGCTGTCCTCAAACTCGGATGTCGGTCTATTACTTGCTGCCAAACCTGCTCAAAAGCTGAAGTGTTGAGAGTTCCGTGCAAGGTACATACTGTTTGCTCCACATACATCCTCGAATCTGAAGCCGAGAGGATGTGGAACAGCATACCCTGTTGCGTCGGCGAAAGTGTGTAGATGTCCTCGATATTTTGAGCTTCCATACTTTGAAATTTTTACCTGTTGTTCAAAAAAAGCTTATTTAGTTCTTCCTGAGTTAATTCAGCTTCTGGAAAATCTGAAGGTTTAAAGCTTGGCGTATCGGTTGACACGAAATGAGCAATGGGCGGTACTTCCTCCTGGGGAACGGAAATTGTCTCTACAACCGTTGCTAACTCTGCAATTGTTGGATATGCAAACAACTGATTGATACTGAATTTCAACCCCGCTTCATAAGCTTTAGCCGCAACCTGAATACTTTGAATCGAATCACCTCCCAACTCTAAAAAGTTGTTGTGGATACCCACCTGCCCAATTCCCAAAACCTGACTCCAGATTGTAGCTAGCACCTCTTCTACTACCGTGCGGGGTGCAGTGTGAACCATTTTTTCCTCATCGGATTGTACCTGCTCAGGTGCTGGCAAACGGCGACGATCGACTTTGCCGCTAGGTGTCAATGGCAATTCTTCTAAGATGACAAAGGTGGTAGGAAGCATATATTCTGGTAACTTCTGCCGCAAGAAACTCCGCAATTCCTTGGTTGTAGGTGCTGGTTTTTGCTGTAGTACTATGTAGGCGACTAAGCGTTTGCTACCTGAGTCTTCTAAAAGTGTGGCGATCGCTTGATACAGTCGATTCGCTAACCCAGGCCAAGAAAATGTTACCTCTGTCAAAATCGCTCCACCTAACAGAGACGCAAAGGTTAATCCCAAGACTGTAATTACCGGAATTAACGCATTT
>NZ_JAIVFR010000483.1:0-5450 GCF_020829685.1 Nostoc sp. CHAB 5715
CATTTCTGATTCTCCGTCGTCCAGGTGACTATACATGAAGTTGCTTAATACCAAATATTACCTATTGATATTGTAAATATTTTAACTATATAAAATTTGCGAGTAAATTCGTTGATTGGCAAGACACATAGCTTATGGCAGTAGTAAAATCTACTTTAAGTTAGACAAAAATTACCTGAGACTTAGGGGAATTAAATTACTTACGGCTGAGAAATATCATAGATGCTGAATGCTAATATTCAGTATTTCCCGGAGATTGCTATTCCGGGTTAGGATGATGACTAGCGATGCCTTAATTTAGATATCGATATTGAGTTGTTGAAATTTTATGGGCTATAGTCCACCAGATGGCAGTATCAACTTCCTCTGATCTGGCGAGGAAGTCTCCCAGCGCGGGGGAGACTTAGGAGATATAATCATGCTTACACAAGATATTCGTGATTTGCTGACTGATACTACCGATTTAAACCAGTTAAAATGGGATTTAAATCGCTTGCAACCTGTAGATGTCGGAGACTACATTACACAATTGCCTGAACAACAACGGGCGATCGCATTTCGTTTACTCAACAAAGCTCAGGCAATTGATGTATTTGAATATCTGCCTACAGAGGTGCAAGAAGAACTAATTAATTCTCTACATGATGTCCAGGTAGTGCAACTTGTAGAAGCGATGAGTCCCGACGAACGAGCAGAATTGTTTGATGAACTACCTGCTGGGGTAATCAAACGGCTATTACAAGAACTGAGTCCAGAACAAAGGCAAGCAACAGCAACGATTCTCGGCTATCCAGAAGGCACGGCTGGGCGGGTGATGACAACCGAATATGTCCGATTACGCCAAGGATTGACTGTAGGTGAAGCCCTGAGCAAAATCCGCCGTCAGGATGAAGACAAGGAGTCGATTTACTACGCCTACGTTACAGATGACAACCGAACGCTGGTGAGAGTAGTTTCACTACGTCAATTGCTGTTTACCTTTCCCGATGTTTTCATCAAAGATATTGCTAGCGATCGCGTCATCAAAGTTAGAACTGAAACCCCCCAAGAAGAAGTGGCGCGAATCATGCAGCGCTACGACTTAATTGCTATCCCCGTGGTTGATCGAGAAGACCGATTGGTAGGCATCGTCACCATTGATGATGTCATGGATATTTTGCAAGAGGAAGCCACAGAAGATATCCAAAAATTGGCGGGTGTCAGTGGTGATGAAGCAGCTTTATCCTCTCCCTTGCTCACCATCCGCAACCGCTTACCTTGGCTATTGGGCATCATGGCACTATATATTGGTGCAGCCAGTGCGATCGCGCCTTTTCAATCTGTAATTGCCGCAGTGCCAGTTTTAGCAGTCATCATGCCGATTTTTTCTAACACTGGTGGTACTGTTGGGATTCAATCATTAACGGTGACAATCCGTGGCTTGGGAGTGGGCGAGGTAACACCCAAAGATACCTTGAAAATTCTTCGCAAGGAACTTCTAGCTGGTTTAGGTACAGCCCTAGCTTTAGCCACAACGATGATCCTGCTTTCCTTAATTTGGGCGCGACCCCAAGAACGATGGGTGGCTTTAATTGCCGGAATGGTAATGGCAACTAATACAATTGTGGCTGTTACACTCGGCACTTTGCTGCCAATGGCTTTGACACGGCTGAAGCTTGACCCTGCTTTAGTTAGTGGCCCGTTAGTGACTACAATGCTAGATACAATTGGGTTTTTAACGTTCCTTAGCCTAATTTCTCTAGCTTTAAACGTTTTCCATTTACCAACTTGAAAGGGAATGGGGCATTAAGCACTTGTACTACCCTTCCCTGCGGAACGCTGCGCGAACGACTACGCTCAGGAACCGCGACTTGCCTTGAGCGACTTGTACTGAGCCTGTCCTGACTTGTACTGAGCTTGTGTTATACTGTTTTATAGCAAATTGATTTTATTCTAAGATGTTAAAGGTTGTTAAAGTCAGATTATATCCAGATGTCCAACAACAACAATTGCTAGCCCAAGCTTGAATCAAGGCAAGAATTAAAGTTGCTAGAGTTCACAGAAAAATAACTAACTGCCGTGAAGATTTTATACACAAGCTATCTCGTAGGATAGTTAACGAAAACCAAGTTATAGTGCTTGAAAATCTCAACGTTAAAGGCATGATGCAGAATCATAAATTGGCAAAATCTATTCACCAAGTTGGCTGGGGAATGTTTTGCACCATGCTGAAATACAAGGCAGAAATGGAAGGGAAGGTTTATCTAGAAGTTGATAGATTTTTCCCTAGTTCAAAAACCTGTCATGTCTGTCTTAATCAAGTTGGTAGTTTACTACTAGATATAAGAAATTGGACTTGTGAAAAGTGCCAAACTAAGCATGATAGAGATATCAACGCAAGCATCAACCTCAGAGATGAGGGACTACGGATACTTCGACTGCGCTCAGTACAAGTTTTTAACCTGAGCGAAGCCGAAGGTTTGACCTCTGGAACGGGGGATAAAGCCTGTCGCCCAGATGTAAGTCGGAGTAAGGGAGGACGCAAGAAATCCACTACTGCGCTTTCTGTTGGACAGGAAGCCTACGGTATACGCGTTGGCGAAGCCTCTCGTAGAGAAGCGTCACCGTAGGTAGTTCACTTATTCATAGCCGATGATAATAAAACTGAGGTATTCAGACTTTATACTAATTTAAGCTCATGCTACGCCAAATCTCTTTGGGAACACTCGGTTTAACTATCGGCAGCATATTAACCATCATGGGTTTCGTCGCTTATGGTGCTAATAATGCCACAATAAATCTTGTCGGATTTTTTTACGGAATTCCTCTATTGTTGGGAGGATTGGCATTGAAAGCTAATGAACTCAAGCCAGTACCCTTTACCCAAACTACGTCACCGTCAGCATTGATATTGCGCCAACAGCAAGCAACTGATACTCAAAATAAAATTCGCAAAGACATCACCCGATATTGTTACGGTCAAGATGCTCATCTAGATACAACACTTTCTTTTCTGGGTTTGAGTCCCTCGGACCAGGAACGACCAACAGTAACAGGTTTGCGAGAAACAGAAGTCAATGGCAACTATGCCCTAATTTTAGAATTTGATTCACCGCTAATACCAATTGATGTCTGGCAAAAAAAGCAGGAAAAAATGACCAACTATTTTGGCCCTGGATTGGAGGTTCAAATAACGCAGCCATCTGAAAATAAAATTGAGCTAGCACTAATCAATACTCAAAAAGAGTCACTAGTCAGTAGTCAATAGTCAATAACAAAAATTATCGTTATATCATGTCCGCTTGATTACTTATTAAACCCGAATTACCCCAAAGAGCCAAAGCTGCGCTTTGTCTTCCCTCCCCAAAGCATCGCGGAGGGGATTAAGGGGAGCATGGTTCAGTACTGGCTAGCGGTGGTGCCAACCGTGGTTCTCTATACAACTTAGGAGCAACAGGTGGGGCTGCATCTACTCCGATTACCACTTTGCAGTATCCCATTTTTAACCTAGCGACTGATAGCAATGGTAGCCTCTGGGCAACTACGGGTGGTGGCCCCTTACTACAACTTGATGCTCAAACGGGTAATATTGTCAAGCAGTACGGAGATAGTATTACTCAAGCTTTAGCAATTCAAGCGGTCACCGGATTAATCTACGTTTCTTCTGGCAAGGGCATTGAAATCTTCAATCCTATCAATGAAACTTTTACTCATTACAGCGATTTGCGTGTAGATAGTTTAGCATTTAACGCTGATGGTAAACTCTGGGCAACTACTTGGCCATATCGCGGTGATATTGTCCGCTTTAACGATAAAGGTCAGGCAGAAAAGATACTTGAATTTGATTCCCCTGTAGATTCTATCGCTTTTGGTAAAGCTGGTAGTCGGTTGGCAGGATTGTTGTTTGTTTCCAACAACAATGGTGACTTGCAAATGGTTGATTTGGCCACCTTACAACACGTGTAGGTAGCGTCTGGTGGTAGCCGAGGTGAAAATATCACAACTACAGATGATGGTCGCGTTTTACTTTCACAGTCCCATCAAATAGATATATTCAACCCTGTGATTGCACCCAAGGTGGCAGCGACTAACCCGGCACCGAATGCGATTGTAGCTCTGCCCCAAGGTACAATTAGTGTCACCTTTGACCAAGATATGGTGGAAAGGATTGGTGACTTGTTTCAAAACCAACAAGGGTTAGATGCACACTTCTAGGACGTTGGGATGAGGGTTATACCGACACGCAGTGCTGATTGTCACGGATTTACCTCCTGAAGTGGCGGATGCTTATTGGTACTCAATGCGTTCTTGGATTGAGTGTATGTTTAAGGATGGTAAACGCGGTGGTTTGGCATGGCATCAAACTAAAATGATTCACCCCAAACGGGCCCAAAGACATTGGTTGGCTTACGCAATCGCTATTTTATGGCAAGTCAGTGTTGGTGGTGAGCCAGTGCGTTGGGCGGGCAATGCCGACTTGAAGCAACTGGCGAACCCGAAGGGTGCCGTTGATGCCAATCTGCCCATCAGTAGTGTGGATGAGTTACCCCCCAATCATATTGCCAGACGCAATTTGAAATACAGGGAGAAAAACCGTTGGCTCTCGTGTTTTCGACGCGGCTATTTAGTTATTAAAGCCGCATTTCTCAATCATTTGACATTACCGCTGGGTGGTTTTTTTCCTCAACCCTGGCCTACATTTACTCCAGAACTCAGTGTTCCCAAAATCACCTTCTCTTCTGCCTAATTTTTAAACACCTACCCTTGAAAGCATCTCCCTCATCCCCCTCATTTCCCTCATCTTTTCTCGTTTAAAGATGACTGTGTTCTACAACTTCCCCAACCCTATAGGAGCGAGGGTTTGCCATGTACCCGAAAAGATACTTTCAGATGCTAAGGAAATTCGTAGCAAATCTTCTTTCAGTAGTGGCGGCCAATCAACCCCGGCTTTACGCCCTGCGGCAAATAGCTGTTGCGCCTTAATGCTTAACTGGTAAAGGGTCAAAGCCAGCTCTCGGTCTAGGCTCTTTGCATCTTTGAGGGCTTCAAACACCACTTTCAATGCCAACAAAATCGAGGTGATCTGACCAGGTACGGGTGGTTTCCCGTGTTTCATACGCGTCAACAGCGCATCTGGGTTTTCCTCGGTTGTGATTGTCTGATCTATGAGGAGTTTCCGAGCTGTTTCGTAATTCATGTGGCCAGTTTAGCGTACATTTTGCTTCAGCAGGAATACCTATTAAACAATTCGCAATTCGCAATTCGCAATTCGCAATACTTCGGCTACGCTCAGTACAAGTTCGCAATTACGTTTTGTGTAAGCGTTGCGTTAGCGATAGCGCAGCGTTAGCGATAGCGCAGCGTTAGCGATAGCGCAGCGTTAGCGATAGCGCAGCGTTAGCGATAGCGCAGCGTTAGCGATAGCGCAGCGTTAGCGATAGCGCAGCGTTAGCGATAGCGCAGCGTTAGCG
>NZ_JAIVFR010000484.1 GCF_020829685.1 Nostoc sp. CHAB 5715
GAGTCCGAACAGCGGGATAGACCCGACTTATTAGGTGTCAGACTAGGAGCCGGATGCAGTCAAAGCTGCACGTCCGCGTTCTGAAGGAGAGGTGTCTCCTGGTAACAGGAGCATCGACTCTAATTAAGTGGGAGGGGCGGGAGATAATACTCCCCCTCGACCTAACTCATATAAGAAATGTATATTGGACAGAACTATAGTTGATTAAGAGGCAGTCATGGCAGTTTTCGAGGGAACTTTTACCCAAACGGAGCCTTTGCGGTTTGCAGTGGTGATTGGTCGATTTAATGACCTAGTTACCGGAAAGCTGCTAGAGGGATGTCAAGATTGCTTGAAACGCCACGGTGTAGATCCTAACCCCCAAGGTAATCAGGTGGACTATGTTTGGGTTCCGGGAAGTTTTGAGGTACCTTTAGTAGCTCGCCAACTAGCACTTTCCCATCGTTATGATGCTGTAATTTGTCTAGGTGCAGTCATTCGAGGGCAAACACCCCATTTTGATTATGTATCCGCCGAAGTTTCTAAAGGCATTGCTGCCGCCAGCTTTCAAACTGGAGTGCCAGTAATTTTTGGCATTTTAACAGTAGATACTATGCAACAAGCCCTAGAACGGGCAGGCATCAAAGGTAATCATGGCTGGGATTATGCCCTGAATGCCCTAGAAATGGCAAGCCTCATGCGGCAACTGCGTTCTAACCTGGCAGAGCCATATTCTCGTAATAGCCAGTCTTTGCCAGCCTCTTTTCAAAGTACCAGCATAGGCAATTTAACTGCCGAGTCAGAAGAACTCGGCTAAATGAGTCAGCCCCTTTGGGGAAGTCAAAAGTCAAAAGTCAAAAGTCAAAAGTCATTAGTCATTTGTCCTTAGTCCCTTGTCCTTAGTCCCTTGTCCAATGACCACTGACCAATGACTAATACTTCGGCTTCGCTCAGTACAAGTGACCAATGACTAATACTTCGGCTTCGCTCAGTACAAGTGACCAATGACTAAATTAAGGGGTTGACAATTAGGAATAAATCTGAGATATTAATATATGGTTATCGATTGCGGGTATAGCTCAGTGGTAGAGCGTCACCTTGCCAAGGTGAATGTCGCGCGTTCGAATCGCGTTACCCGCTTCCAACTAAAACCTCTTGCAGTTTTTAACTCCAAGAGGTTTAGTGTTTTTAGGGTGCATTGAAGTCTTTGGCGATTCGCACTACACTCTTGTGAATCACTCCCAATGTGGACAGATTGAGCAAACAAATCGTCTACTGTCTCAATTTGAATATTGCACACAAAAAGAAGCGTTACTCACTTGCTAAGAAATATAAAACCCAGCTTTAGACTGGTGTGGATATACATTTGCTTTGCTACAATCTTTGTGTGGCAGAACAATAAATGCCCAAAAACGCAACCACATTACCTTTAAAGCGACAAATGAAGAGAAGGAAATTTTTATATAAGATAGCCAGCTATGGGGAAAGATTACAAACAGATAACCTCGTACTGATATGGCAATTAGGATATTTAGAGTCTGCTGCATCTACTGTTTGCAATGATGGCGATATTTGAATCGCCTGTTTATTTTCATAAAAAGAGAAGCCTTATCAGGCATTTACTAAAGGATCATACTCTCGCAGTTCGTGTAAAACACGCTCAAGTTACTAGAACGCTTGTGCAATCTCAAAAACCCGAAAAAATAGACTTCAATACCGAATATCCCTGTCCCTGTCGTCGCCGGGGTCAGTTAATTCCGATTACGTTGACAGAAGCATTTGGTTGCGATCGCTGTCAGCAAATCTTTGTAGTAGAAGATAATGGTCATGTCCTAGAACAGCTTTCTACCACCTATCCCTATAAGCGGGCTTGGCGTTGGATGGGAAATAGTTGGCATGTTGTCCATCCGCGCTTGGGAGAAAGCTATCTGCCCATAGCACTTGGCATTATTTTCGTGCTAGTGATTATATGGCTGCCATTAGCACTGCGATTGGCAAATAGTTCCAGCATTGTTGCTTGGGCAATGGTGGCGGTGCTATTGGCTATTCTGCCAGCACTAATGGTCTGGCTTACCTACAGACGTTAACTCAATGACTGTTGAAGTTTTGGATGATTACCCCGAACCAATTACTAGTGCCCAACGCGCCTATCATGCTTCCCTAAAGTTGGGGATCACAAAGGGAGCAGACCGGAGTCGTGCAGTACTGGCGATGGCACAAGCCCTTGAGCGCTCAGTTGACGACATTCTAGAAGCCAATACCTTGGATTTAGAAGCCAGTCGGGAAATGGCAGTGCCTGAGTTGATACTAGACTGGCTGAAGCTGACTCCCACAAGGCTAGAGATGACCGTGGACATTCTACAACGGTTGGGGGAATTATCAGATCCACTGCGGCGCGTTAGAACGGCTGATTATCAACTAGAAGATTCCCAGAGTTATACCCAGTTAATGCCCTTGGGAGTGATTGGATTTATTTATGAGGCGTTTCCAGATTTAGGAGCGATCGCAGCAGGTTTTTGTATCAAAACTGGCAATAGTATAATTCTCAAAGGCAGTACTGAAGCTAGCCATTCTAACGCGGTCATCGCTGAAGTACTGCAAAGTGCGATCGCTCAAGTTGGTCTACCTCTGGGCTGTCTAGAATTGATCACAGCAGAACACGGTGCTTCGGTTCGGGATTTAGTCACCCAAGACCAGTACGTGAATCTTGTGATTCCCTACGGACGTTCTAGTTTGGTACAGCAGGTAGTACGACAGTCAACTTGCCCAGTATTAAAGTCAGCGATGGGTAACTGTTATCTCTACTGGTCGCTAAATTCCAGTTTAGAAATGGTGCGCTGGATGATTCTTAATAGCCATCAGAGCGAACCAGACCAAGTTAATGCCATTGAAAAAGTACTCATTCATCGCCAAGCCTTGCCATCGTCAATAGCTGTTTTGTGGAACAGTTTGATGGAAAAAGGCTTTGAAATTAAAGGGGATGCAGAACTAGTAAAAGCCTTTCCTCAGTTGCAGCTGGTGAAAGAAGGGGAATGGGGAAACCCTTATTTAACTAGAACAGTAGCTTTTAAATTGGTAGATAGCTTAGAAGCTGCGATCGCTTGGATTAATGAATACAGCAGTGGTCATGCTGACTCTATCGTTACTGAATCCTATCAAGAAAGTCGGCAGTTTGCCTTAGGAGTTAACAGTGCCTCTACCTACATCAACACTTCCCCGCGTTTTTCCCGCAATCCCTCGCGGGGAGATTCAGTGTTTCTCGGCATGTCTAACCAAAAAGGTCATCGTCGAGGATTTATCAGCCTAGAAACCTTGACCACCGTTAAGCACATTGTTCAGGGAAATGGCAGGTTTTAAATTGAATGGGGCATGGGGCATGGGGCATGGGGCATGGGGCTCCAGGCGCAGAGTAGAAAGACTTGCTACATTCCCCTCTCCACCTGAAGTTCCCCTGCTTCATCTCCCTTGTTCCGTTTTCCCAATGCCCAATGCCCAATGCCCCAATCCAATTTTAAACTTAACAGAATCTTAATTTCTGCTTGATCCTGGTTTGCTAGGTTCCTTGTGTTTGGTTGAGCAGCAATTAGGAGACAAGTCAAATCAAGCCACTATAGCGCTTCTGGGTTGAGTTCAATACAGACCTAACCCCCAGCCCCTTCCCTGCAAGGGAAGGGGAGTATGATTCAAAGCCTCTCTTCTTTTAGGAGAGAGGTCAGAGTATATTGCATACAACTGAGAACCGCTATATTTGTGCTTTTCACAACTGACCCTCCTAAATGCCAACTGTATTTACATCTAGGTAGGGGTGAATATGGAACTTATGGATGGTACGCGCCTGCTAGCAAATCGGTGCAGACGGCGGAATTTTTTGCTGGGTGCAGGATTCTTAACGGGGTTAACAATCGCTAGCCAATGGCATCCGGTATTGGCTAACTCAAGGTTTTCTAGTTATCCCTTTAGTCTTGGTGTTGCCTCTGGCGATCCTTTGCCGGACGGTGTTGTTATCTGGACACGACTGGCTCCCAATCCACTCTCTGGAGGTGGAATGCCACTTGTAAATGTTCCAGTGCGATGGCAAGTTGCCCTTGATGAAAACATGAGGCGGGTTGTGCGACGAGGAACAGTGCTGGCGACACCAGAGTTAGCACATTCAGTTCACGTTGATGTCCGTGGACTAGACCCTGACCGTTGCTACTGGTATCAATTTCAAGCAGGTAGTGAAGTTAGCCCCATTGGACGGACTCGCACAGCAGCAGCATTTTATGGCTCTATCTCACAACTGAATTTTGCTTTTGTCTCCTGTCAAGACTGGCAAAATGGCTACTATACGGCTTATCGGCATTTGGCTGAGGAAAACCTCGACCTTGTGGTTCATCTGGGTGATTATATTTACGAATACGGGCCACAATCAGGTGGGCCCCGCCAGCATAATAGTCCAGAAATTATCACTCTTGCAGACTACCGCGATCGCCACGCTCTGTACAAAACTGACCCAAATCTCCAAGCGGCTCATGCTGCTTTTCCCTGGATTGTCACTTGGGATGATCATGAAGTTGACAACAACTACGCCAACTTAATCCCTGAAGATAACCAAACCCAAGAAGCTTTTAGGAAACGTCGAGCTAACGCGTACCAGGCTTATTATGAACACATGCCTCTGCGTCGGTTTTCATTGCCCAACGGCCCAGACATGTTGCTTTATCGACGGTTCACTTTCGGTAATTTAGCTGAGTTCAATGTCCTAGATACCAGACAGTACCGTACTAACCAACCTTGTGATGACGGACTTAAACCTCGCTGTGTTGAAGCTTTGGATGCAAACGCTACCATGACCGGCTCAGAACAAGAGCAGTGGCTACGAAAAGGGCTAGATCAGTCGCGATCGCGCTGGAATGTGATTGCTCAACAGACCATGCTTGGCCAGTACAATTTTAATAGTAGTCCAGGTGCAGGTGTCTTCAATGTGGATCAGTGGGACGGCTACGTAGCAGCACGTAATCGGCTTTTAAATTTTCTAAACCAGCGTCACCCTTCTAATCCAGTGGTGATTACCGGAGACATCCATTCTAGTTGGGTACATGACCTGAAGCTTGATTTTAATAACCCAAACTCACCGACAGTAGGCACTGAGTTTGTAGGAACCTCAATTACCTCTGACTTTCCTACCGAATTCATTGCTCCAGTTCAAGCTTCCCTACCCAACAATCCCCATACTAAGTTTTTTGACGGTGCTTTCCGAGGGTACGTGCGCTGCAAGCTGACCCCACAACGCTGGCAAAGTGACTACCGTGTTGTATCAAGCATCATTGATTTGAATGCCTCTATCAAAACCCTAGCTTCCTTTGTAGTCCAAAACGGACAACCAGGAGCGCATCTAAGTTAACGTGAGTTCGATAAACCTCTCCCTGAGTTAAACTAAAGTTCAAGTCTCTCCCTCTCCGACTCGGAGAGGGACGGTTTTGCATATTGAGGAGAATCCAGAAGTCAGAATTCAGAATTCAGAATCTCCCCATGCCTAAAGTCAGGGGATTCAAAAAAGTATAAATTTTTATCGCTTCCACGGATAAATCCGGGGGCTTTCAACCTAAGTCGC